>NZ_JAENSQ010000010.1:0-234132 GCF_016613125.1 Pseudomonas sp. MF6776 | reverse complement strand
GTTGCTCCCATTCGCGAGCAGGCTCGCTCCCACAAGGAATTTGCATACATCCCACTTCCTCATGCCAACCACTGCCCCCAGTGGGAGCGAGCCTGCTCGCGAAAGCATCTTCAGCCTCACCCTCAAAAACCGGGTTGCTCCCATTCGCGAGCAGGCTCGCTCCCACAAGGAATTTGCATCCAGAGGGCTATTTTCGTTGTACCTACTGGCTGGGCGGTGCCGGTTCTGGCTCGTTGGTCACCCGCAATAGTCCCCAGAGGCCCGAGGTATTGCCGTAGGCGCCGTAGTCGCGGAACAGGTAGTCACCCGGTATCGCGTTGCTGCCCCCGGCGCTCGGGATCATCGAGCTGAAGTGCGCCGCCGGCAGCACGCTCTCACGGGCGCCGATGTACATCGACATCGGGTTGTAACCGAACCGCACCGACCCCACGCCCGGCGTCCCCGTCGGATAGCCGCCGACATCACTCTTCTCGGCCAGGAACGGGTTCACCGACCACACGTGCCCATCCATCTGGAAGGTGCTGCCGCGGCTGCCACCGGTTGGCATCAGAATGTGCGTACGGAACGGTTGCCCCGGTTTGGCGTAAAGCACCGGTGTTTGCGGATCACCGCCGACCAGCGCGTTGCTGTAGGCCATGTGTGCGTTGAGCATGTCGCCATAACCGGCACCATCGGCATGTCCGAACGGTGCATCCGGGGCGAGGCCAAAGCGATACCACATCGGCTCGGTCTTGTAGTTGATGGCCATGCTCGAGTTGTCCTGCGGATCGGTCGGCACACCGAAGCCCTCGGCAGCAATGCCCTCCACCGGCCTGCCATTGGCCCAGCGAGTGTTCAACGCCTTGTGCCAGACCATCGCAAAATCGCGGTAGACGGCTTGCCCAGGCGCGGTAACCGTGGCATTGGCCTTGCGCGCATCGTCGACCCAGGTAGAACCCATCGGCAGGATGCTCATCGCGCCGCCCAGGCCTTTTTGCGATTGCTTGATCACGTCCGCCGGCGTGATATTCAGACCACCAAACTCGATGGCCGTGGCGTTGATGTTGTCGACACTGCGGCCCAACTGCGTCACTGGTTTGCCTTCACGCTCCAGGTGCCCGGCGTAGTACTGATAAGTACGAGTCGGGTACGCGCCGCTGTTGCCGACCCGCGGTGGCACGGTCTGGATCGGGTTGGCGCCGACGTTGACGCCGTCGGATTTGGTGATGTCATAGGCCAGCAGTTGCGCATGCAGACCAACGTGGCTGGACGGCCGCATCAGGTTGTTGCTGAAGGTGGTCGAGCCGAGGCCGCTGTTGCGGTCGCGTTTGACCATGCCTTGCATCACCGCGGTCTGGGTCAGGTCGGGCATCATGCTCGGCAGACGGTTTTCCAGGGTGATGTTGATGCAGTCACCGGCGGCGGCGCGCAGCACCAGCGGTTCGACCGGGATACCGGGTTTGAGCTTGCCGGTGGTCGCGTCGAGGTCGGATTTGCGCACATACAGAATCGCGGTCGGATCATGCAACGGCCCGCTCTGGCCGCCGATGGTGATGGTTTCGCCATCCTCCGGATCGGTCACCGTGACCTGCGGAATGCTCACGGTCCGCGAGTTCAGGACCAAGGTGCCGCCCGCCGCTTTCAATGGCCCGCCAACATGCTGGCCGAGACCTTCAGGGTCGCCGATGGTCAGGCCCAACGAGTTGCCGAGGATGTCGTTGGCGAGTGCCGCGACTACTTCATAGTTGCGCTGCACGGTCGGCCGGGTGCCGATGCCGTTCGGGTTGGCGCTGATGCGTGGGCAACTGCCGTCGAACGCCACGGTGTTACGCATCCCCGTCGGTTTAGCATTGTTCGGCAAGGCGAACAGGTCACTGCGCTGCGCAGTGTAGTTGCGCATCACGCCCCAGATGCCGCTCCAATAGCCTTCGATCGAGGCGTCCATCGAGTACAGATAATCCCCGGTGGTGGCCGCCGAACTGGACAGCATCGACACGGGCGCAATGAAGCCCATCTGCTCGGAGATCCCGATCATCTGCGAGGCGCGCCAGCCCGAGTTGGAGCTGCTGCCGAAGCCGGAACCGCTTTGCAGCCACTTCACGCCGTGCAAGGTGACGTTATGTTCCTCTTCGTGACCGCCGGCATGCACCCGCAGCCGCACGTTGTCGCCGGTGTAAGTGCGCAGCATCGGCGTGAACGGATCGCCAGGTTCCGCGCCGCCCTTGTTGATGTGCGGCGGGAACAGCGTGGTGCCGCCGGTTGGGCCGGTGGCGGAAGTGATCAGGTTCGGCGCCAGGTTCATCGCCGGAATCGCCCGATCAGTGCGGCTGTGCATGGCGAACGAAAGATCACCGCCGAGGCCGTCAGCCTGCATGCCGCGCTTGCCGTCCGGGCCGAGTTTGTTCGGGTCGTAGACGCGCAGGGCCAGCGGCTCGTTGCGATAGTTGACGACGAACATGCCTGGGTCATCCACCGAGATTGCCTGCGGGCACGGCCGGCTCGGGCAGCCCGGGACCTGACCGCCCTGCACTTCCACTATGCCGTCGAGCAAGGTGCTGGCGTTGTTGCGCACCGGCGGGTTGATCGCGTAGCGGAAGCTGTCGGCCGTGGCCGGGAAGCTTTGCGCATTCGGCACGCCGTTCGGCCCGGCGCCCACATACACGCCGGCTTCATAGGCGTGCTGGAAGTCGCTGTATTCGAGGAAGAACTCGCGGAAGCTGTCGTTCTTGCCGTCGCCGTCGAGGTCGCCGGTGTTGATCACCGCTTGCCACGAAGTCGGCCCGCCGTCCTGACGCGCGCCGCTGTACAGAGGCTCACCGGTTTCGGCGTGGAACCAGGTAGAACCGGCCGGTTCCGCGAGCACGGTGGCGTACAGCCCGATCTGTTGGTGCGTCGATGGGCCGAGGTGGTCGTGGGTGAAGATGGTACCGAGACCGCGATCGACACCTTTGGCATTGACCACCGGGTCGACGAACCAGCGTTGCATCGCCGTGCGTGCGCCCATCCAGTCGCTGCGCCCGTACTGACCGAAGAACGGGTGCGCCTTGGCTTTTGGGCACGCCTGTGTGCCATCGCGCGGGTCGGTGCCTTCGCACTGGTTGAACTCGCGGATCGCGTGGATGCGCTCCTGCACGGCACCCGGCGAGAGCACGCCATCCTCGTAGTTCCAGCCATTGGACGAGCCGTCGGCCGAGGTCAGGTCCCATTTGGGCAGGTGAATGTGCTGGCCGATCACGTCGGTTGGCGTGCGCACCTGATAGTCGTCCATCTCATAAGTGGCCGGCACCAGGTTGGTTTGCTGGTATTGCACGCAGTCGAAGGTGTTCATGCGCATCACCAGTGGCTCTGGCGGACGCTGCTTGGTGATCACCGGCCACGCGTCTTCCCACAGCGCCAGAATGCGCGCCTGCGGGAAGTGATAGCCAACCTTGTTGTACACCGCGTCGAACTGAATATTCGCCGCTTTGTAGATGCGCGGACGGTCGGCGGTGAAGGTCGAAGCGCCGGTGAAAGACATGCCGTCGATGCGTTCGCCGCTGTTGAATTCACCGGTGCCGGCGCTGCTGGTCAGGCGTTTGGCCCGATCATCCATGCACGGTTCGTAGTACGGCGCGCCCGCCATCGGCAAGGCACCGTTGGTACGAAAGGCCTTCGCGACCACTTGGTTGCCGGGCAGCAAGGCAAAGCTTGGGTGATCTTTTTGTGCGTGGAAGGCCATCGCCGACTGCTCGACTTCGGTGCCTTCTTCCGGCAGATAAATCGGCTTGGCGCGGGTGACTTCCTTGGAGAAATCCAGCGAGGTGGTCACGGTGTTCGCCTCACCACCGGCAGCTACGCCGTCGAGCGTATGGCGCTGCAAACCGCCATCCCAGCCGCCCGATTGCGCAGGGTCGAGGTTGGCCCACAGCGCTTTGCCGCTGGCCTTGAGTGCTTGTGCGGTGGCGGCGTCGAGCATGTCCAGCGGTGGAGTGGGTGGGCGTTGGCCGACCGAACTTTCCATGCCGCCGATCCAGAATGGGTAGCCAGGGTTTTTCAACGTGCCGTCAGCGTTGCGGTTGGCTTCGCTGCGATCCACCAGCGCCAGCGAACCGATAGCTTGGCCAGCCGCGTTGCCGCCGTGATGTTCGCCGTCGTCATCGGTCTCTTCTTCGTCATCGTCGTTGCCGGCAACCAGGGTTTCGCCGATTTTCGGCACCACCACCACTTTGCCGGGCATCGGCGCCATGGCTTTGCCGGGCAGTGGCACAATGGCCGGGATCGGCGTGCCGGCAATGATTTCACCGTCCGGCAAGGCGCGTGCACCCGCTGCCGGTTTGCCGCTGCGCAAGGCGAACGGTTCGCTGTGATAGCCGTCTTCACCTTGCTGCGAAACTTCCAGGCGAGTGCCTTCTTCGAACACGTCGTGCACGCGCCACATGGCCCACATGCCCTGGGCAAAATGCGGGTAGAAGTGGCAGTGATAGATCGCGTCACCGGCTACCCGATTGCGATTGCCCGAACCGCCGTTGGCGATTTCATAGGTGTAACCGGCGCCCGGGCCGATGCCTTGGGCGTCGACGTAATCGGAGTTGTCGTCATTGGGATTGAACAGCCACTGGTGGCCATGCAGGTGGAAAATGTGCTGTTCGTGACCGTTATGGGTGTTGCGGAATTTGACGAAGTCACCGATGTAGCTGTGGTTGACGTTGGACGGTTCGGACGGATACAGCGCCATGGTTGCCTTGACGCCAATCTGATCGGCGCGCGGGATCTGCCCCGGCGCGATGTTCTCAAGCCCGGCGTTGGCCGGTACGTCGACCAGCATCGCCACGTCACCGACGGTGTGCGAGCTGAGGAAGAACTCTTCGTAGGCGCAGGACAGGCAGTCGTGCATCGGTCCCACGCCCAACCGGTTGGCGACCACCTCCGCGCCCATGCCGCCGGAGCCGTAGTTGATCATGAACGAGTCGCGGGTCGGCTCCAGCACATGCGCCATCACCGGGTCGGCCCAGTAGGCAGGAAACGCTTGAGTCGCCGCCGTTTCGTCCTGGAACTGCGAGGCAAAATCGCGGAACGGCTCCAGCCGATTGGGGATCGCCGGATTGCGTTTGCCCACCGACTCCAGCGGATAGGTGCTGGCCGGAAAGCTGCCGTCAGCGTTGCTGCCCATCACGATGGCATCGCTTTCGCTGGAGATGATTTCGTTGCCATCGACCATATTGATGATCGGTGTGCCGGCCTTGCCTTCGCGCAGCCACGGTTCGCGCTGCGGGTAGCGCGCCTGGTAATCGACGATCGGATGACCGGCCGGCGTGCGCCCCGAAGTCGCCAGACGCATTTCTTCTTCAGTCAGCGTGTTGCGGTAAGTGCGGCCGCCCTTCGGCACCACGACCACCTGGCCAAACAGGCCATTGGCAACGTTACCCGCCGCGCCCTCGCCACCGAAGGTGGCACCACGGCTGCTGACGGCAAACGCGCCTTCGCGCTCGGCATACAACGTATAGGAACGGCTGGCTCCCGGCACCACCAGGCTATTGGCGTTGCGGCCGGTGTACGAAGAAATGTCGTCGATGCTGTTCACCGCTTGCAGGCCGTTGACCTGGAACCCGACGTGGCGGTCGGCGACCTGCTCATCGACCTTGAACTGTTCGCCGGCATTGGCGTTCGGCGCGCCCTCTGCGCCTTCCTCGCCCTCGTTTTCGAAGTGCTTGTTCGGGTTGGCCTGATAGTCGAGCAGGTTCTGCAGATTGATCGTCAGGCAATCCCCGGCGGCTACGCGCAACACCAGTGGCCGTGGACGCTTGTCGGCGCGCAACGAGACTTTGCCCGGCACTGCCGCGCCGCCGAAGGCCAGCGATACATCATGGTCATCGACCACGTCGCGGCGCAGCGCGTACATCATGCCGTTGGCGTTCTGCGCGCCGAGGCGGTTGAACATCAGCGGCTGATCGAACGCCACGACGTTGGCCACCAGGTTGCGCTCGCAGCGCACCGCCGCGCTGACCATTTCGACGCCAAGCATCGAGGCCAGCAACAGCAGCAGTTTGATGAGGGACGGAGCGGGATGAAGGCCGGCCATGATCAGAAACCTCGAAAGGGATGCTCGCAGGGAACGATTCTCGACAAAACCCTTGGAGCAATCCGCGTGCCACAAAAAAATCCTTTGCTTTTCAATGAGCTACTCAAACCATTTAAGAGCCCGGGGGATATTCCCCACCCGATTCCCCACTTTTCGCGCCTGCCGGGATTGCCCCGATAGTGGGTGAAACCGGGGACTTCCTTTACAACGGCGCGTCCACTGCCAGCCCTTGCAAGCGCCGGTACTGGCGCAAAACGCTGGGCACGTAACGCTGGGTTTCGGCGAACGGCGGGATCACCCGGCAACGGCTGAGCACTGCATCAGGCCCGGCGTTGTAAGCCGCCACGGCGAGGGTGATGTCGTTGTCGAACAGGGTCATCAGGCGCTTGAGGTATTTGGCCCCGCCCTGGATGTTGGCCTTGGGGTCGTAGACGTCGGTCACACCCATTTCCCGCGCGGTGGCCGGCATCAATTGCATGAGCCCGCCCGCGCCTTTGGGTGAGGTGGCGCCGGGGTTGTAACGCGACTCGGCGTTGATCACCGCGTGCAGCAGCGCTTCAGGTAATTGATTGACCTTGGCCGCCGCCGAGACCAGCTCCGCGTAAGGCTGGTTGGCGATCATTTGCGGCTGTTGATCGAGGCTGACCAGCGGCGCTTGCGCCTCGTGAATCACCCGTTCGTAAGTGCGTCCGGGACGATGCACATTGGACAGAACGTAGCTGCCCTTGGCGTCCACGGAGATGAATACATCGGCTTGCGCGGCACCGCTCAGCAGTACACAACCGAGCAATCCGCCAGTGAGAAATTTCATGTCGGGCCTCCCCGGACCGACCCCAAAAAATTGGGGGAAATGCCCCAATGGCCGATCACGCTTGAGCCATGCGCAAGCACTGTGCCGACTCGCGAGAGGCCCGTAATGCAAGGGCTTGCGGCCATCAACCGAGTTTTTGTCGAGCCTGAGCATGGCAATTGCATAGGCCCTTCAGGCGACTCGACTGACACTCACGGGAGGTCATCATGAAGCTGCATTTTCGTCCGCGTGCCCAACGCGGTTTCACCCTGCTCGAATTGCTCGTGGTGCTGGTGGTGCTCGGCCTGTTGGCCGGGATCGTCGCGCCGAAATACTTCGCTCAACTTGGCCGCTCGGAAGTGAAAGTGGCCAAGGCGCAGATCGAAGGCCTGAGCAAGGCACTGGATCTGTATCGCCTGGAAGTCGGCCACTACCCGTCCACCGAACAAGGCTTGCAGGCCTTGGTGACTGCGCCGAGTGACGAGGCGAAATGGACGGGGCCGTACCTGCAGAAAAAACTTCCGCAGGATCCATGGGGCCGCAGCTACGCCTACCGCTACCCCGGCGAAAACAGCGAGTACGACTTGCTGTCGATGGGCAAGGATGGCCAACCCGGCGGTGAAGGCGAAAACGCCGAAGTGACCAACTGGCAGTGAGTGGAGCGCGGCCCATGCGATTTCATCTGAAAGCTGTCGGCAAGGCGGGCGTGGTCTCCTTGAGTATCGAGGCGCCGGGGCATAGCGAGGCGCGGCACATTGCCGAGGATCAGGGCTTGCGCGTGCTCAGCCTGCATGCCGAAAAACACTGGCGTTCGTTGCGCCTGCGTCAGCGCGAAACGTTCAATCTGGTGCTTTTCAGCCAGGAGCTGACCACCCTGCTCAATGCCGGCCTGCCGTTGATCGATGCGCTGGAAAGCCTCGCTGAAAAAGAAACCGCCCCCGCTGCGCGCAAAACCCTGAGTGAACTGGTACGCCTGCTGTATGAAGGCAAATCCTTCTCGCAGGCCCTAGGTCAGTTGTCAGCAGTGTTTCCACCGCTGTACGTGGCGCTGGTGCAGTCCAGCGAGAAGACCGGTGCGGTCGGCGAGGCTTTGGGCCGTTACGTCAGTTACCGCCAACGCATGGACGAGGTGCGGCAGAAGATAGTCAGCGCTTCAATCTACCCATTGCTGTTGCTGGTGGTCGGCGGTGGCGTGGTGTTGTTTTTGATGGGCTACGTGGTGCCGCGCTTCAGTCTGGTGTTCGAAGGACTGGGCTCGAACCTGCCGTGGCTGTCGCAGATTCTGATGAGCGGTGGCATGTTCCTGCACGCGCATCAGCTAGAGTTTTTCGGCGGGTTGGCGGCGATCGTCGTTGCCCTCGCCGTGGTGCAGAAACAACCGGCGTTTCGCCGTGGGCTGGATCGGCTGGTGGAGAAGCTGCCCGCCGTGCATCAACGGATTTTCATGTATGAACTGGCGCGTTTTTACCGTTCGCTGGGGATTCTGCTGCAAGGCGGGATTCCACTGGTGACTGCCATGGGCATGGTGCGCGGCTTGCTCACTGTAGCGTCACGGGCACGGCTGGATCAGGCGTGCGAACGCGTGCGCGAGGGACAGTCGCTGTCCACCGCGCTGGAACTCAATCGCCTGGTGACGCCGGTGTCCCTGCGCCTGCTGCGCGCCGGCGAACAGTCCGGCAATCTCGGGCAAATGATGGAGCGCAGCGCCGACTTCTACGACGAAGAAATCAGCCGCTGGATCGAATGGTTCGTGAGGTTGTTCGAACCGTTATTGATGACGTTCATCGGCCTGCTGATCGGGGTGATCGTGATCCTGATGTACATCCCGATTTTCGAACTGGCTTCGAGTATTCACTGACCGCGGGAACGGGTCGGATCAATCGCAACAACGCACATCCACGTTCCCACCCCAGGCAACAAGACGGAGAACGACATGCACATTAAAAAGCTCATGCTCGCAATGGCCATCGGCGCAGTTCTGTCGGCGTCTACCGTAATGATTCCAGACAGTCTGTCGGGAATTTCCAGTGTTCAGGCGAAGGACGGAGGGAGTGGCGGCGGTGGTAGTGGAGGCGGTGGCGGAGGCCATGGAGGAAGCGGTGGCGGCGGAAGTGGCGGCGGCCATGGCGGTGGAGGCGGAAGTGGAGGCGGCGGCCATGGCGGGAGCGGTGGCGGTGGCGGAAGTGGAGGTGGAGGTGGAGGTGGTAACGGTGGTGGGCATGGCGGCAGTGGAGGCAGCGGCCATGGCGACGGCGGCGGTCACAGTGGCAGCGGTGGTCAGGGCGCCGGACACTCCGGCAGTTCAGCATCCTCCTCGGGACGCAGCGGCACCCACTCGGAGCCAGGCGACGATCACGGTGTACACCGTGCCGGCGAAGTCGGTGATGACCACGGCGTCCATCGCGCCGGCGAAGTCGGTGACGATCGCGGCTTGCATGCAGCGGGCGAACCCGGCGACGATCGCGGCGTGCATGTCGGCGGCGAACCAGGCGATGACAAACGCACTAACTGAACCATTCTGAAAACACCGCAATTCCTGTAGGAGTTGCCGCAGGCTGCGATCTTTTGATCTGGTCTTTAAAAACAAGATCAAAAGATCGCAGCCTGCGGCAGCTCCTACAGTTGATTTGCATACTGCTTAAAGGGCGACGCTGCTCTGATTCAACCGTTCACGCAGAAACTCGACCAGCGCCTGCACCGGGCGTGAGGCCTGACGATGTTGCGGATACACCGCCGATAAAGTCAGCGGCTCTGGCCGCAGATCATCCAGCACCGGCACCAATCGCCCCTCCTCCAACGCCGCGCCAACAATAAACGTCGGCAGATAGGTAATCCCCATCCCCTGCACCGCCGCATCCCTGAGCAATTCACCGTTGTTGACGCGCATGCGCCCGGTGACATTCACCAGCAGCGGTTTGCCCTGCCCCGCGTTGAACCGCCACTGCACTGAACGCCCATGGCCATACGGCAAGCAGTCATGCCCGAGCAGATCTTCCGGTTTGACCGGCGTGCCGCGTTCGGCCAGGTACGCAGGGCTGGCGCAATACACCCGCTCGATGCTGGCGATGCGCCGAGCGATCAGCGTCGAGTCTTCCAGCACACCGATGCGCAGCGCCAGGTCGTAACCTTCGCCGAGCAGATCCACCGGGCGGTCGCTCAAATCCACTTCCACCGTGACCTCGCGGTAGCGCTGTAAAAACACCGGCAGCAGACAACCGAGGTGCGCCACGGCAAACGACAGCGGCGCGCTCAGACGGATCGTGCCGCGAGGCTCGGCGGTCTGGCCGGCGATGCCTTGTTCGACCTGTTCGACTTCGCCGAGCAGGCGCAGCGCCGATTCGTAATAGCTCTGGCCCAGCGGCGTAACGTCGAGGCGCCGGGTCGAGCGATTGAGCAAGCGCACGCCGAGGCGTTCTTCCAGCTGCATCAATCGGCGGCTGACGAACTGCTTGGACAGGCCCAATTGATCGGCCGCCGCGGTGAAGCTGCCGGAGTCCATGACCTGGCAAAAAATACGCATGTCTTCGAACGGGTTCATTGTCACTCTCTGGTGGACAGTTAAACGCTTTATAGCCGCTTTTTCACTTCACGGCACCCTATTAATCTGTGTTCACGGTGTTGAAACCAACCCACAAGCCAACCGCGAACACAGTTGAAAAAGGAATTGAACATGATCATTAAAAAGACCCTGACCGCCACCCTCCTCGCCCTGTCCATCGGCAACGCTTTCGCCGCCGAGACCAGCGGTGTCGAGCACAACACCCAAGCCTTCCTCGACGCCCTCGCCGCGGGTGGTGGCAAACCGCTGGAGCAACTCAGCCCGAAGGACGCCCGTGCAGTGCTGACCGGCGCTCAGGCTTCGGTGAAAGTTGATTTGTCCGGTGTTGAAGTCAGCGACAAGGCGATCAAGGTCGACGGCCAGACCATCAACCTGAAAGTGGTGCGTCCGGCCAAGGTCAAAGGTGAACTGCCGGTGTTCATGTTCTTCCACGGCGGCGGCTGGGTGCTGGGCGATTACCCGACTCACCAACGCCTGATCCGTGATCTGGTGGTGGGTTCTGGCGCGGTAGCGGTGTACGTCGATTACACGCCGTCGCCAGAAGCGCAGTACCCGACCGCGATCAACCAGGCTTACGCCGCAACAAAATGGGTGGCCGAGCACGGCAAGGACATCAACGTCGACGGCAAGCGTCTGGCAGTGGCCGGCAACAGCGTCGGCGGCAACATGGCGGCGGTCGTCGCGCTGATGGCTAAAGAACAGAAAACCCCGGCCCTGCGCTTTCAATTGTTGATGTGGCCGGTGACCAACGCGCAATTCGACGACGGTTCGTACCAGCAATTTGCCGAGGGCCACTTCCTCACCAAAGGCATGATGCAGTGGTTCTGGGACAACTACACCACTAACCCCGCCGAGCGCGCGCAGATCCATGCCTCGCCCCTCAACGCCAGCGCCGAACAGCTCAAAGGCCTGCCTCCCGCACTGGTGCAGACCGCCGAGTTCGACGTGCTGCGTGACGAAGGCGAAGGTTATGCGCGGCACCTCGACGCGGCCGGTGTGCCGGTGACCTCGGTGCGCTACAACGGGATGATTCATGACTTTGGTCTGCTCAATCCGCTGAGTCAGATTCCGGGAGTGAAAGCGGCCGTGCGTCAGGCAGCGGCTGAGCTCAAGACGCATCTGAACTGAGTCCAGGCCCTCGCCACACCTCTCGGTGTGGCGATTTTTTTTGTGCCCATGGGAGTGCACTTCATGAGTTTTTTCTCCGCCCACCTGTTGTCCTGGAGTGCTCTGCTGCTGGTGGCTGACGCGGTGTTGTGGCACTTCACGCCATTTACCCATCGTGCGCCACGGGTCGGGGTGCGGCTGGCGCTGTTTCTGGCGTTTAGCGCGCTGGTCATCAATGCCGGTGTCAGCCCTTTGCAGGCGCCGGTATTCGTCGATGACCGGGTGGCGCAGCTCGGTGCGACGGCGTTGGGCATCCTCTGGTGGCTGTACGCGGCGCGAGTGCTGACGGAGGTGATCGGCCTGGTGCTGATGCGCCGCATCGGTCACAGCGGTCGCCTGTTGCAGGACGTGATCGGTGCGCTGGTGTTTCTGGTCGCGACTGTCGCGGCGGCCGGTTACGTGCTGGAGCTGCCGGTCAAAGGCTTGCTCGCAACGTCCGGCGTGGTCGCCATCGTCGTCGGTCTGGCGCTGCAAAGCACCTTGGCTGATGTGTTCAGCGGGATCGTGCTCAACACCACAAAACCCTATCAAGTCGACGACTTCGTGGTGATCGATGGCGTCGAAGGCAAAGTGCTCGACATCGACTGGCGCGCCACCCACTTGCTGACCAGTGCCGGCACCATGGCCGTGGTGCCGAATTCGGTGGCGGCCAAGGCCAAGATCGTCAACCTCAGTCGACCGGACAACATGCATGGCGTGTCGATCAGCATCAAAGTGCCCAACCACATCCGCCCGCGCCGCGTACTCGATGCCCTCGACCGCACGCTGCAAGGCAGCAGCAGCCTGCTGTTGTCGCCGGCGCCGAAAGTGGTGTTGAAAGAGGCCGGTGAGGAAATGTCTGAATACGTGGCCAGCGGTTTTATCGCCGAGCTGGGCAAGAAAAGCGAAGTGCGCAATCAACTGTTCGACCTTGCCCATCGGCATCTTGAGGCTGCCGGGATTTCGCGACACCCGGACGGCGTGATCGAGCCGACGACCCGCGCCCGCGCATTGCTCGATGAAGTGAAGATCTTCCGTTCGCTGAGTCCTGATGAACGCGACCGACTGGCAGCATCGATGGTCGCGCAGCAGTACAGCGCCGGCCAAGTCGTGCTGGACCTGAATGAAGTGCCGGACAGTCTGTTTGTGATTGCTACCGGCGTGGTCAGCGCGACGGTGCCGGATGGCGATGGGCAAACCGAGGCCGGACGCATGGGGCCGAGCGAAGTGATGGGTGAGCAAAGCATTCTGGCGGACACGCCGTCGCAGGCGACGTTTACGGCGCTGACGTCTTCGATTATCTACCGTCTCGACAAGACCTTCACGCGCGAATGCATGGAGCAGCGCACTGAGGTCGGTCGTGCGTTGAACAAGTTGCAGGCGGTGCGGCAGCAGAACAGTCGCCTCGCATTGATGGCTGAACCGGTGGCGGCGAGGAAAGGTGGGTTTTTGGGTTGGTTGCAGAAGCGGTGAAAGCAAAAGATCGCAGCCTGCGGCAGCTCCTGCATTGGACTGCGTTCCCCCTGTAGGAGCTGCCGCAGGCTCGGGCCGCGATCGGACGATCTTTTGATCTTACTTAGCGGTGAACTTGGTATAGCTGTTGATCAGGTTGCGGTAGTTAGGCAGGCGCTCCGACAGCAGATTCGCCAGACCTTCCATGTCGTTGCGCCAGTCACCCTGCAACTCGCACGCTACGGAGAACCAGTTCATCAGTTGCGCACCGGCCGCCGACATCCGCGCCCAAGCCGCTTGCTGCACGGTGGTGTTGAAGGTGCCGGAAGAGTCAGTTACCACGAACACTTCAAAACCTTCAGCAATCGCCGACAGCGTCGGGAATGCCACGCACACGTCAGTCACCACACCGGCAATGATCAATTGCTTACGACCCGTTGCCTTGATCGCCTTGACGAAGTCTTCGTTGTCCCAGGCATTGATCTGGCCTGGACGCTGAATGAACGGCGCGTCCGGGAATTGCTCCAGCAGTTCCGGCACGATCGGGCCGTTGGGACCGGCGTCGAAACTGGTGGTGAGGATGGTCGGCAGTTTGAAGAACTTGGCGATGTCGCCCAGCGCCAGCACGTTGTTCTTGAACTCGTTCGGTGAGAAATCCTGCACCAACGAGATCAGGCCGGTCTGATGATCGACCAACAACACAACCGCATCGTCTTTGTTCAAACGTGTGTAAGGAACGCTCATGGGAAACTCCTTGCTGGACCGATGGATGTTGCGTGAAGCGCCGACCGCGTGGCCGACGCATTTAAAAGAGATCAGAAGGCGAAACAGGAACAACCGAACGCGCCCCAGAACCCGGCGAAGTCACTGACCGGCGCATTCGACAAACGCGCTTTTTCATGGCTGTGCGAGTGCACGCCACATGGGCCGCTGCACTGGTGCACTTGCGCCTGCAACGGCGAATTCGGCCGCCAGTGGCCCGGGACTTTGACCACGGGCGACCAGTCCGGCAGCACCGGCACGCTGGCCGGCCCGAGGTCCTGGAAGTCGCCGGCGGCGTAGACAATCTTGCCGCCGACCACGGTCAGTACCGATTCGATCCACTTGATCGCTTCTTCCTCGCCATGGAAGAAGTCCGCGCTCAGCGCCGCCAGATCCGCCAGTTGGCCGACCTTGATCTGGCCTTTCTTGCCCTGCTCCGAGGAGAACCAGGCGCTGCCGTGGGTGAACAATTCCAGCGCGGTGGTGCGTGGCAGACCTTCTTCGTACAAGGCCAGACCACCGACGGTGCGACCGCTGACCATCCAGTACAGCGAGGTCCAAGGGTTGTAGCTGGAAACGCGCGTGGCATCGGTACCGGCGCCGACCGGCACACCTTCGGCGAGCATGCGCTTGATCGGCGGAGTCGCCTCGGCGGCTTGCTTGCCGTAACGGTCGACAAAGTATTCGCCCTGGAACGCCATGCGATCCTGAATCGCGATGCCGCCGCCCAACGCTTTCACCCGTTCGATGTTCTGCGGGGTGATGGTTTCCGCATGGTCGAAGAACCACGGCAAGCCGTTGAACGGAATGTCGCGATTGACCTTCTCGAATACGTCGAGCATTCGGCTGATCGATTCGTTATAAGTGGCGTGCAAACGGAATGGCCAGCGCTGTTCGACGAGGTGGCGCACCACCGGCTCCAATTCCTGCTCCATGGTCTGCGGCAGGTCCGGGCGTGGTTCGAGGAAGTCTTCGAAATCCGCCGCCGAGAACACCAGCATCTCGCCGGCGCCGTTGTGTCGCAGGAAGTCATCGCCCTGATGCAATTTCACGCTGCCGGTCCAGTTCTGGAAATCGGTCAGTTCTTCTTTCGGTTTTTGGGTGAACAGGTTGTAGGCGATGCGCACGGTCAACTGGTCATCCTTGGCCAGTTGTTCGATCACCTGATAATCGTCGGGGTAGTTCTGGAAACCGCCGCCGGCATCGATCGCACTGGTCAGGCCGAGGCGATTGAGTTCGCGCATGAACTGGCGGGTCGAATTGACCTGATATTCCAGCGGCAACTTCGGCCCCTTGGCCAGCGTCGAGTAAAGGATCATCGCGTTGGGCCGTGCGACCAGCATGCCAGTCGGATTGCCGTTGGCATCGCGGACGATCTCACCGCCCGGCGGGTTCGGCGTGTCGCGGGTGTAGCCGGCCACGCGCAATGCGGCGCGGTTGAGCAGCGCGCGGTCGTACAAATGCAGAATGAACACCGGGGTGTCCGGCGCGGCCTGGTTGATTTCTTCGAGGGTCGGCATGCGTTTTTCGGCGAACTGGAATTCGTTCCAGCCCCCCACCACACGCACCCATTGCGGGGTCGGTGTGCGGTCGGCTTGCTCCTTGAGCATGCGCAACGCATCGGCCAGCGATGGCACGCCTTCCCAGCGCAGTTCGAGGTTGTAGTTCAGACCGCCACGGATCAGGTGCAAGTGCGAGTCGTTGAGGCCGGGAATGACGCAGCGGCCGTGCAGGTCGACGACTTGCGTGCCCGGACCGCGCAGGGCCATGGCCTGGGTGTCGTTGCCGACGACCACGAAGCGGCCGTCCTTGATCGCCACCGCGCTGGCCAGCGGCTTAGTGCGGTCTACGGTATGAAATTGGCCATTGAACAGAATCAGATCGGCGCTCATCGCAGTTCCTTCGACAAAAAGTGAATGGGCTTCAGCGTGACGGGTGTTCTGTGGGATCGACGTGGGCATGGGCCTGACCGGCTTCCAGCCAGGGCGCGAACAAACGGGTCACGCGGGGCATGAATACGTACACCACCGACAGCACGATGGTCAGGGTGATCAGGAACGTGGCGACCACGTAGTTGGCAAGTAAGGGATGCAGCTTGAGCAGCGGCCCCCAGATCAGTGGCACCAGCAAAGTGTGCGGCAGAATCACCAACAGCGTGATCACCGCCTGCTTCCAGCGCGGCGGCGGCGAGGCGGCATCGGCCAGCGGGGCGAACCAGAATTCGTTGATCGGGGCGACTTCGGTCTGGTCGCCATCGGCCAGCATTGGTGTGGCTTCGTCGATCAGCGCCTGGCGCTGCGGCGACTCCAGCCACAGCTGCATTGCCTGGGTCGAAGAGAACCGCAAAACGCAGGTATACGCGTCGAGTCCCGCAAGCTTGCCGCGCACAACGTCCACGCCCAGGTGCCCTTGCCGCTGCCCCGCCACACGAACGATATTGCGCAGCCAGGCTTCATAGGGCTGTTCAAACCCGGCCTTGACCCGGTGCTTGACGATCAGCGTGACGGTCTCACCGGTCCCCGGTGCTGTTGAACTCAGGACTTCAGGCATGACGCAGCACTCCGGGCAGACGCGTATTGAGCGCCAGCCGTCCGGGGCCGGCGATGAATACAGTGGCAAAGAGGATTAACAGCAGCCAGCCGAACTGCCCTTCGGCCACAGTCCATTGCGGATGCACGAGCAGTAACGCCACCAGCAGCACAAATAGAATAGGCAAGCAGGCCAATCGCGCCAGCACTCCGGCGACGACCAGTAGCGGACAGAGGACTTCGGCGAAGATCGCCAGGATCAGGGTAAGGTGGGATCCAAGGTGGAAAGGGTCTTCGATCAGCTGCAATTGCGCCGTGTAGTCCAGAAGCTTGGGCATGCCGTGCACGCAAAGAAGAAACAACCCGCCACTGACCCGCAGGAACAGCAAACCGACGTCGCCCGACCGTTCATCGCATTGTGAAGCGTTCATGACCCGACCCTTGAAATGTCATTGGCCTGAATGATGCCGATGCCGGGCGCGAGGAAATTGGATGGGTGTGCTCAGTTAGTCGTTCGAGCCAAATCTCAAGTGCACTAAAGATCTCTGTGGGAGCGAGCCTGCTCGCGAAAGCGGTGCGTCAGTCGGTCAATATGCCGCTTGGCACACCGCTTTCGCGAGCAGGCTCGCTCCCACAGTTCTCACGGTCGTTTCGTCACACCGGAGGGATATCCAGCGCTGCCGACATAAACTGGCTGATCTGCGCTCTGAGCCATCTCTCGGCAGGATCGTTGTCATGCACACCGCTCCAGGCCATCGACAATTGCGCGGCATCAATCGGGAACGGCGGGTCTTCGGCGCGCAGGCCACAGCCTTCAACCAGCGCACACGCGGCGTAATCCGGCACGGTGGCGATCATTTCGGTGCCGGCGAGCAAGGCGCGCAAGCCACTGAACTGCGGCACGCCAAGAACTACGCGGCGCGAGCGGCCAAGCTTGGCCAGGTCGAGGTCGATGTTGCCGCTCAAGTCGCCCGAGAACGACACCATTGCGTGGGGACGCTCGCAGTATTCGTCGAGTGTCAGCGGCCCCGGGCGATCATCGCCGCGCAGGACTTTGCAGGGAATGTCGCGCAGTTTCTTGCGTTTGGCGTTGGCAGGCAGATCCGTGGTGTAGCTGACGCCGACGGAGATTTCCCCGGAGGCCAGCAATGCCGGCATCAGCAAGTAGTTGGCACGGCGCACCACCACGACAATACCCGGCGCCTCTTGCTGCAAATGGCGCAACAGCGGTGGAAACAGACCGAACTCGGCATCGTCCGACAGGCCGATACGAAACACATCGCAACTGCTCGCCGGTTCAAACTCCTTGGCGCGACTGACGGCCCCGGAAATGACGTCCATCGCCGGTTGCAACTCCTTGAGGATCGCCAGGGCGCGGGCGGTCGGTTCCATGCCGCGACCGTTGCGCAGTAGCAACGGATCATCGAACAGGTCACGCAGACGCCCGAGCGCTGCACTCACCGCCGGTTGGCCCATGAACAGTTTTTCGGCGACGCGGGTCAGGTTCTTTTCGAACATCAGCGCTTCGAAAATCACCAGCAGGTTCATGTCGACGCGACGCAGATCATTACGGTTCATCGGCTCGGTTTCCTTCTATGGCCAGCCACACGCACGTGCTACGCACTTTAGCCGATCAATGACGCTGTAAACGCCGTGCCAGCGCGAAATTAACAACGATTAACTCGTCAGTCACAGCAGCGCATTCAACAATGAATGCCTCTGCGCAGCGTTGTTTTTTTGATTGAGGGAGAGCGCTGACCGTGCCTTCCCCACCGACACGGACATTGGCCATGGCTCAATTACACCCCACCGTCGCCCTCGCCCCTGCCTGCGAACCGCGCAAAAGCGGGATCGGCGGACTCAGCCCGCAACGCGAACGACGCGTCAAACAACTCATCCTCGAACGCCTCGGCGAAAGCCTGGAAGTCACCGAACTGGCCCACGCCTGTTCACTGTCACGCAGCCACTTCTCCCGGGCATTCAAGTGCAGCACCGGGCTCTCGCCGCAAGACTGGATCCGCACCCAACGCATCGCCCGCGCCAAACTGCTGATCCAGCACACCGACCTGAGCCTTACGCAAATCAGCCTGGAATGCGGTTTCTGCGATCAGGCGCATTTCTGCCACATGTTCACCCGCAGCGAAGGCATCAACCCGTTCGCCTGGCGCTGCCAGATCATGGGTGAACCCAAAAGACAACGCTCACCCTGCGCCGTGTTTTGACCGTTGCTCCTGCGTCACCCGTTGCACTGATCGCAAAACCTGAGGATTATGCCCGGACACCCCAGAATAGACGGCCTGCGCTTGCGCCCAGCGCTGCTTCGCTCTGTCCGCCGCAGCATCCCAGGAGTGAGCTGTTGAGTCTTCCCCCGAATCAGGCCCTCGGTTTCGGTCCCTATCGGATTCATCCCGGGCAACGGCTGGTGCTTGAGGGCGATCAGCCGTTGCGACTGGGGCGGCGAGCGATGGACATTCTCCTGACTCTGCTGGGCCACGCCGGCGAGGTGGTGAGCAAGCAGCAATTGATGGCCGCAGTCTGGCCGGACAGCGTCGTCGAAGACATCAACCTGCGGGTGCACATGGCAGCGCTGCGCAAGGCTTTGGGCGACGGTCAGGCTGGCCAGCGCTATATCGTCACCGTGGCGCAACGCGGTTACAGTTTTGTTGCGCCGATCCTGCACGAGACTATCGAACAGCGACCGGCGGGCGATGCCGACGGTCGGCACAATCTGCCCCTGCGGCGCACGCGGATGATTGGCCGTCAGCCCCTGGTCGACCGGTTGATGACGCAGCTGCCACGCCGGCGCTGCATTACCCTGGTCGGCCCCGGCGGCATCGGTAAAACCACTGTGGCTTTGCGCGTGGCTGAACAGTTGATCGGGCATTATCGCGACGGCATTCGACTGGTGGATCTGGCGCCGCTCAACGACCCACAACTGATTTGCTCGCACCTGGCGGCCCTGCTCGAGCTGTCGCTGCTCGACGGCGATCCGCTGGTGTGTCTGGTCAATGGTTTGCGCCAGCGCCAGATGCTGCTGGTACTCGACAACTGCGAGCACCTGATCGACGCCGTTGCAGCGCTCAGTGAAAGCATTCTGCGCGGCGCGGCGCAGGTGCATATTCTTGCCACCAGTCGCGAAAGCCTGCGAGCGGAAGGCGAATTTGTGCAACGTCTGGAAACCCTCGACTACCCACCATTGCCTGTCGAACTGGACCGGGCCCAGGCGCTGGGTTTTTCCGCGTTGCAGCTGTTTGTCGAACGGGCGACCGAGGCGCAGGAAAGCTTTGAATTGAGCGATGCCCAGTTGCCGCAAGCCATCGAGATTTGCCACCGACTGGACGGTATTCCACTGGCGCTGGAACTGGCGGCGGCACAAGTCGCCGAACTGGGGCTGGACGGCTTACTGAGGCACTTGCAGGGCCGTTTGCCACCCTTGACGGCGGGTGACCAGAGTAACGTCGAGCGCCACCTGACGTTGCGTGCCACGCTGGACTGGAGTTTCAACCTGCTCGATCGCTGCGAGCAAACCTGCTTGCGTCGACTCGGTGTGTTTCGCGGCGGGTTTACCCTGGAGTCAGCGGCGGCCGTCATCGTCGGGCAGCAGATCGACCCCGCTGCGGTGTTCGCCTCGATCACGCAATTGGTGGCCAAATCCTTGCTCAGTGTCGAGGTGGGTGATGAAGAGGTGTTCTATCGCCTGCTCGATACGACACGCCGCTATGCCCTGGAAAAACTCGATGTCGCGGCTGAACTCGATGAGACTCGTCAGCGCCACGCCGAACGCTGCCTGGCCCTGATGCATCAGGCGCAATCGCACTGGGAAAACACCCCCACGGCGTTGTGGATCGAGCGCTATGCCCGAGGTCTGGAGGATTTGCGCGCAGCGCTGGAGTGGAGCCTGAACAGAGCCGGGCCGGATAATCTGGCCATTGAGCTGACCGCAGCCTCGGCGCCGTTGTGGCAGGAGCTTTCGCTACTCAAGGAGTACGGCGATTACGTGCGGCGGGCGTTGCGCCTGCTGGATGAAATTGGTGCCCCCTGCCCGCATCTGAAAATCGCCCTGAAACTGGCCTTGGGCAGTGCCTGTTATCACACCTGGGGCGCCACCCCGGAGACTATCGGCGCTTTTGTCGACGCCCGCCAACTGGCCCACACACACGCTGATATCTCCGGCCAACTGCGCGCAATCTCCGGGCATCTGGCGGTCAACCTCAGTTGTGGGCGCTACCGGATGGCGCTGGAGCAGAGCGAACAATTCGACCGCCTAGGCCCGCAGGGCGACCCGCTGCTATCGCTTAGCACGCACCGTTTGCGGGTGCTGGCCCTGCATTACGCCGGCGACCAGCCACAGGCGCGCATTCATGCCGAGCAAGTGCTCGAACGCATGGCGCACAGCGGTCATCTCAACCGCTTTACCCACGGTTTTGGCGTGCAATACGACCAGAGTGTCGCCTCACTGACCGTGCTCGCCCGGGTGCTGTGGCTGCAAGGATTTCCCGAGCAAGCGTGGCGCACGGCGCGACAGGCATTGGACATTGCCCTGCAGATCAATCACGGCACCTCGATTTGCTACACCCTGGCACTGGCCAGTTGCGTGATCGCCCATTACAACGGTGACAAGCAGAACGCCCGGGCACTGTTGCATCTGTTGCTTGAGCAATCGCAGAAGCATTCGGTGCTGTTGTTTTATCGCTGGGCGCTGCACTACGCACAGGTGATCGACGCTGAAACCACTATGCCCTTGCCGGCGGATGGCAGCGGGCTGGTGCGGGAAATCATGGTGACGCTGGATGAGCGCTTTGTTGATGATGATTTGCTGACGCGGGCGCTGGCTGGTGATGCGGGTTGGAGTACGGCGGAGATTCTGCGGGCTCGGGCGAATGCGTTAATGGTTGATGACGCAGGGCGTCCGAGCGGACGGCTTCGCGAGCAGGCTCGCTCCCACAATGGTTTCATGTTAAACGCAAATTCTGCGTCCCCCCCAAATCCCTGTGGGAGCGAGCCTGCTCACGAAGAGGCCAGCTCAGTCACCGCAAATGTTCAGGAAGCAGAAGCCATCCTGAAACAAGCCCTGTCCATCGCCCGCACCCAAGGTGCCTTGGCCTGGGAATTGCGCAGCGCCACCTCGCTCGCCCAGCTCTGGCAACGTCAATCCCGTCATCGCGAAGCGCTGGATCTGCTGACGCCGATCCATCAACGTTTCACCGAAGGCTATGCCACGCCGGACCTGCGAAAAGTGCGCCAGTTACTCGACGAGTTGCGCGATCCCGTGCTCGCCTGACGCATGACGCACACGACTGATAAAGCGCGCATGTCGACGCTCCAGTTCAATGCCTTCACCACTGCGCTCAAGTTGCTCACGGGCATAACGCCGGGTGGTATTGAGCATCCGGTATCTGCCCGCGCCAGCGCCCTGCTCCACCGCCAACAATGACGTATGCACCAACCGTTCGATGATCGCCGCCAGCTGCGACGCAGACAGCATTGGGCAAATGATCACGCCCTGAGCGGCCTCCAAAGTGAAGGCCAGTTTGAACACCGACAAGCGTTGCAGCACGCGCTGTTCCTGCTCGCTCAAGCGTTGATAACTCCAGTCGAGTGCGGCCTGCATGGATTGATGACGAGGCACCGCCGTGCGCCGGCCATGGTTGAGCAATTGCAGGCTGTTGGCCAACTGCGCGTGCAATCCGACCAACGCCAGTGCGTCGATCTGCGCAGCCGCCAGTTCGATCGCCAACGGCAGGCCATCGAGCTGACGACAGATCTCGCGTACGGTCGGCAGATCCTGTTCGCGCAAACTGAAATCATGCTGTCGAGCCCGGGCGCGGCTGACAAATAGCTGCACCGCCGGATAGCCCATGGCCTGCGCAACACAATCGACTGCCGAACTGTTAGGAAAAGTCAGCGGTAATAACGGTTGAACGGTTTCCAGGCTGGCCTGCAAGATCTCACGACTGGTCGCGAGAATCGTCAGTTGCGGCGCGGCGTCCAGCAGCGTCTCGACCATTGCCTTACAGGCCTCGCGCCGGTGTTCGCAATTGTCCAGCACCAGCAATGCATGACGCACGCACAGCGTGGCGAAATCGCAATCGAGGGTGCGTAACAGGTGTTCCAGCAAGGGGATTTCGACATCGATCTGCGCCAGATCGACCAACCACACGCCATCACGAAAATGTTGCAGCAGTAACTCCGCCACGCGTAGCGCCACGGTGGTCTTGCCGACACCGGCAGGCCCGGTGACAGTCATCAGTCGACACAGCGGCAGGCGCCGCACCATGCCGCCAATCAGTGCATCGCGGCCGGTGACCGGGGTCAGCCGCGCGGGCAAGTTGTGCTGCGGTGATTGCAGCCCTTCGAAGACTGCTTGCGGCACGCTGTCGTAATGCACCGGGGCGATAAAGCTGTACCCGCGCTGCGGCACAGTGACGATATAAAGCTGACCATCCTGACCATCGCCCAACGCCCGCCGCAGTGCAGCAATGTGCACGCGTAAGTTGATCTCTTCGACTACCGACGTTGGCCAGATCCGAGCAATCAATTGCTCCTTGCTGACCACCTGCCCCGCCCGCTCGACCAGCAACTGAAGAATGTCCAGCGCGCGACCGCCCATGCGCAATTGCCGATCCCCGTCGAGGATCAGCCGCTGGCGTAAATGAAACGCGTAAGGGCCGAAACGCAGCACCGCCGCCGTGTTCACATCGTTGAAATTGTCCATGCCAACTATCTTGGCAGCCTCAGATGACGGCACAACCGCCACACAGGGCGTCGCACGGACATCCGGGTGCCCTGGACGGACAGAACCGCTCTAGCTGAACTGTTCGCGGTACTGCGCAGGGGTCAGGCCGAGCTTTTCAGCGAATAGCGAACGCATGCGCCGCACGCTGCCGAAACCGCTTTTATAGGCCACGGTTTTCAGCGGCAGATCGCTGGTTTCGAGCAAATGACGTGCACAGTCGATGCGCGCACTTTGCAGAAACTCCATCGGCGTCATGTTGACGTCACGGGCGAACACCCTGGCGAAATGCCGCGCACTCATGTTCGCCAGCCTCGCCATGCGCTCGACGGTAAACGCCTCGTCGAGGTGTTCCAGCACATAGTGCTGCACCCGGGTGACGGGGGTTTCCTGCGGAGCCACAGCAGCCATCAACGGGCTGAACTGCGCTTGGCCGCCTTGCCGCTTCATCACCACCAGTAAAACTTTGGCCACGTCCTGAGCGATTTTCTTGCCATGATCCCGGGCGACCACGGCCAACGCCAGATCGATACCCGCAGTGACGCCGCCCGAGGTAATCAGATTGCGGTCTTCGACGTAAATCTGATCGGTCGTCACATTGGCTTTCGGGAATCCCTTGATCAGGCGTTCGGTGTAGTTCCAGTGCGTGGTCACGCGATAACCGTCGAGCAATCCGGCATGGCCCAGCACGAAAGCGCCGGTGCAGATCGAGCCAAAACGCTCGGCACGCTGCACGGCCCCGGGTAACCAGGCGAACAGCGTCGGGAATTTTTCGTTATAGGCCCCCGGGCCACCCGGCACCAGCAGCAAGTCATAGCGCTCGTCGCTTTCACCGATAAGCAGGTCAGCGTGCACGCAAACGCCATTGGAGGCGCGCAGCGGGCCGCGTTCTGTCCCAAGTGTAATCAGTTGATAGTGTGATTCTGCTTCCAGAAAACGATTGGCAACCGAAAACACTTCCATCGGGCCGGCCATATCGAGCAGCAGAAAGTCGGGGAACAACACCATTGCCACGGTTTTCATGGTTTTACATCACTGATCGAAAAAGAATAAACGCGAAAGTCAGGGTGAGCATTATGGCCAAGCGCGCTCTGAACGTTGGAAAAGAATGCGTGAACTGGCGAGCAGAACTGTCAACCTGATCGCGACAGTCTTTCAATTTTCATCTACTTATTGCTTCAAACGGTTAACAGTAAGCTTCTCCTCACTCGGACGAATTCACGTCCCGCCAGGAGATTTCATTATGCTGACTCTTCGCAAAGCCTCCGATCGTGGCCTCGCCAATCATGGCTGGTTGAAGTCGTTCCACACCTTTTCCTTTGCCAGCTATCGCGATCCGCGTGAACAGGGCTTTTCCGACCTGCTGGTAATCAACGATGACCGCGTTGCCGCCGGTAAAGGTTTCGGCCAGCATCCGCATCGCGACATGGAGATCTTCTCCTACGTGCTCGAAGGCGCACTGGAACATAAAGACACTCTGGGCACCGGTTCCGTGATCCGCCCCGGCGACGTACAACTGATGAGCGCCGGCAGTGGCGTGGCGCACAGTGAGTTCAACCATTCGCCAACCAAACCTGTGCACTTCCTGCAAATCTGGATCGTGCCGGAAGTCAGCGGCGCCAAACCGCGTTATCAGCAGGAGCACTTCAGCACCCAGAAAAAACGCGGTCGGCTGCAATTGATCATTTCGCCTGACGGCAGCAACGGTTCGCTGAAAGTACGCCAGGATGCGCGAGTGCTTGCCGGACTATTCGATGGCAAAGAGAGCGCTACGCTGGAACTGCACGCCAATCGTTACGCCTACGTGCATGTGGCGCGCGGCAGTGTTGAACTGAACGGCCAGCGATTGCAGGAAGGTGACGGCGTGCGGGTTCGCGAAGAACAGGCGCTGACGTTGAGCAATGGCGTGGATGCCGAGGTGCTGGTGTTTGACTTGCGGCCGCAGGAGTTGCCGCAGATGCCATGAGGTTGCTTGACCACCACAAAAAACGGCCTTCTCATGAAGGCCGTTTTTATGGCGGTGGTGTAAGTGAGGGTAATGCCAGCGGTGACGGTGCGTGGATATCCTTGCCCGCTTGAACCGCTGCCAGGGTGGTTTGTATCGCGACATACATGTTGGCTTGGTTCGCGTAATAGGCACCTGCGACGATGGCAACGATTCCAAGCAACTGGACGACAGTGGCTGCCCAGACATTAGCCTTGACGGTAGCCCCTTGCCTCGCGGCTTCCTCAGCTCCCCGGGAAATTTTTCGCATATCCTGCGAAATCAGGTCGTAACGCTTGTCTCTTTCAACTTGAGTCTTGTCTCGTTCAATTTGAGTCTGATCTCGCGTCTTGTCCCGCTCGCTCTGAATCGCAAGGAACTCGCGGATTTCTGCGCGTACACCATCGATTCGAGCGTCCATTCTGGTTTCAATGGTCTCGATCCTCGCATTGAATTCTTCGCGGCTTACCGTGCTCATGACTTGAGTATTGCGACCTTTGCTCGATGTCTCACTGACTGGATATTGACGTAACTCACTGGCTTTCAATCCGATCCGCTTCCTTGGTTACCGATACCCGTCCCTGGTTGATCACTCACAAGCGTGATTTCTATCGCTACGAGTTGCAGCAACAATAGAGCCCATCAACCAAGCCCGCAAGCCAGCGGATTCTGCCTAAGTTGTAGGCCATTTCGTCGAGCAACGTAGCTTCTCCAAAACACGCCAGCCACTCACCCATTCTCCAGCGCAAACACTTCGACAATCTGCTCGATCACCGCCCGAACCCGTGCGGTGTGGCGTAAATCCGCATGGGTCACCAGCCATACTTCATACGGCTGCGGACGATTACGCTCTGGCCAGAGCCTGACCAAACCATCGTGTTCGCCCATGTACACCGGGATTTCTCCTACACCCAGACCCGCCGCAATCGAGCGGCGCACCAACAGGCTGGAACTGAGACTGGCGACGATACGCCCGCGATGCAGCGGCTCGGCAACCAGCGTCATGTCCTTGTTGCTCTGCAGATACGGCTGGTAAACCACCAGGTCATGCCCCTCGAAAGCCGCGCCCGGAACAGGAACGCCATGAGTGTCGATATAGGCCTGTGAAGCGAACAACCCCACCGGCCATCGGGCAATCCGCCGTGCGATCAGGTCCGGATTGTCAGGTCGGGTATTACGCACGGCGATGTCCGCCTCGCGCTTGGCCAGGCTGAGGATCTGCGTCGAGGCATCAAGTTGCACGCGCACGTCCGGATGCTGCTGGTGCAGACGGGCGATGGCCGGGATCAGAAAGTCGATGGCCAGCGAGTCGGTGGTGCTGACCCGCACGTTACCGGTCAGGCGATCATCCAGCCCCTGAATCTGCCGCTCCAGCTCCAGCGCCGAGTGCTCCATTTTCTCCACGTTCTTGAGCGCCGCCTCGCCGACAGCCGTCAGCGCGTAACCCTCAGAAGTACGCAAGAACAGCGTCGCGCTGAGGGACTTTTCCAGCGCCGTGATCCGCCGCCCGACGGTGGCCTGATCCACGCCCAGAACCCGCGCCGCGCCACGCAATGTCGATTCACGACAAACCGCGAGAAATACCCGTGCATCGTCCCAATTCATCCTGCCCCCTCGTGATGCAGATTTGCATCGCTGCGCAGCCAATTCGCTGCGCGAATGCAGCAAACATAGCCGATATGCTGGGCGCCATAAACCTTCTTGAGATCGCACTCATGCGCACGTCATCCTCAGCATCGGCAATCTTCGCCGGACTCTGCGCCAGTCTGGTCAGCATCGGCCTCGCACGCTTTGCTTACACCCCGCTGATTCCCGCGCTGATTCAGGCGCAGTGGTTTTCCGCCAACGATGTGGTCTATCTCGGCGCGGCCAATCTGGTCGGCTACCTGATCGGCGCCCTGCTCGGGCGGCCAATCGCACGCTACCTCGGCAATAAAAACGCGTTACGGCTGATGATGCTGTTGGTCACCGCTGCATTTTTTGCCTGTGCGTTTCCGTTGTCGGTGAGTTGGTTTTTTGGTTGGCGGTTGCTATCGGGAATTACCGGTGGCGCGATCATGGTGTTGGTGGCAGCGACGGTGTTGCCGCATGTACCGGCAGCCCGAAAAGGACTGGCCAGCGGCGCGATCTTCCTTGGCATCGGCCTGGGGATTGCCGGCTCCGGGACGATTGTCCCGCCACTGTTGAGCCTGGGCCTTCAATCAACCTGGCTAGGGCTCGGCGCATTGTCGTTGCTGTTGACCGTGGTGAGCTGGTTCGGCTGGCCTGCTGACTTGCCGCATCCGGTTGCAACCCAAGAGCGCGCGGCGGTTAAGCCAACCCCACCGGGCGTGTATTTGCTGTTCGCGCAATACGCCTTCATGGCCGCAGGTCTGGTGCCAGCCATGGTGTTTCTGGTGGATTACGTGGCGCGCGGGCTCGGAGCCGGAGCGCACGTCGGCGCGCTGATATGGGTGATGTGCGGGTTGGGCGCGATTGTCGGACCGGTGACTTATGGTTTTCTGGCGGACAAGTTGGGGGCGCGGACGAGCATTCGTGTGGTCCTGGTGGTGCAGGCGATTACGCTCGGGTTGCTGGCGACTTCCCACTCATTTGTAGCGCTGGCAGTGCTGGCGGTGATTCTCGGTTCATTCCCGCCCGGCATCGTGCCACTGGCTCTGGCCCGCGTGCACGAATTGATTCCTGAACATCATCGCCAGCAAATCGCCTAGAGCCGGGCCACCGTATCGTTTGCCACGTTCCAGGCACTGGCCGGGTTTGCCTATTCGGCGATGTTCAATGCCTCGGGTGGACATCACACGTTGTTGTTCGCGATTGCCGCAGGCGCGATTGCAGTGGCGTTGTTGCTGGAGCAGGCAATGAGGTGGCTGCCCTCTTCCATTGAATCGCGTGTTTGCACTCACTGAAGGGAATCATTGCCTTTAAACCACGCTCCCATCTACAGAACCTTTAATCACAGGAGTCGACATGACGTTACCCAATGAAATGACCCGAATCGAAATTACCCAGCCCGGTGGCCCTGAAGTCCTGCAACCCAAGCGCGTGCCGTTGCCGGTGGCTGCCGAAGGCGAGGTGCTGATCCGCGTGCACGCTGCCGGCATCAACCGGCCGGATGCCTTGCAGCGCGCCGGAAAGTACCCGATGAAGCCCGGAATGAACCCGATCCCAGGCCTGGAAGTGGCCGGCGAAGTCGTGGCACTCGGTGCTGGAGTCAACCAGTTTGCCCTCGGCGACCGCGTGTGTGCGCTGACTAATGGTGGCGGCTACGCAGAATATTGCTGCGTTCCGGCCGGCCAGACCCTGCCCATTCCCGACGGACTCGACTGGGTGCAGGCCGCCGCGATTCCGGAAACCTTCTTTACCGTGTGGGCCAACCTCTTCGGTCTCGGCGGCGCCAGCCGAGGGCAACGTGCGCTCATCCATGGCGGCACCAGCGGCATCGGCACCACGGCGCTGATGCTTTGTCGCGAATTCGCCATCGAAGCCTTCGCCACGGCCGGTAGTCCGGCAAAATGCGCAGCGATCAGCAAGTTCGGCGGCCAACCGATCAACTACCGCGAAGAGGATTTCGCTGCGGTAATCGCCGAGAAAACCGCTGGCCAGGGTGTGAATGTGATTCTCGACATCATGGGCGGCTCCTACTTCAACAGTAACGTCAGCGCTCTGGCGATGGATGGGCGATTGGTGATGCTGGGCTTCCTTGGTGGCGGCAAGGCAAACGACGTCGATCTGCTGGCGATCCTGGGAAAACGCGCAGTGGTCACCGGGTCGCTGTTGCGCGCGCGCACTGCGGCGGAGAAATCGGCCATTGCCGATCAGTTGCGCGAGCACGTTTGGCCGGTGCTGAGTGCCGGTCGCTGCCTGCCGATCATCGACAAGGTCTATGCACTTGAAGAGGCGGCACAGGCCCATGCGCACATGGAGGCCGGCGATCATATCGGCAAGATCGTGCTGAAGGTGAATTGAGCCGTTGCAGCATTTTGTAATTGTTGCGTACGGGCGGTGGTCGAAAATATCGCGCGCAGACCGAGGCATCTGGTAAAAAGCGTTCTTTGTCTGCGCCGTGGTGAAACGTTTAATGTTCCTGTCCTTCATGACTCGTCTGCGCCGTCGCCGCTTGGCGTTCGCCTGCATGGCCGCTTTGATTATCGGCGTGCCGACGAGTTGTGCCGTGCTGGAACATACCGAGCGCAAACTGCTGTTTCGCATCGAGCCGGGGACTGCCGGCTGGTATCGTGGTTTGCCGGGCAGCGTGCAGGAACTCGATCTGCAACCCAAGAGTTTCAAGGCCGGGGAAAACATTCATGCCTGGTGGTGGCCGGCGGAAAAAGCCAACGCCCCGGCGATCCTCTATCTGCATGGCGTGCGCTGGAACCTCACCGGGCAGTTGTTCCGCATCGAGCAATTGCGCGCGGCGGGCTACTCGGTACTGGCCATCGATTACCGCGGATTCGGCCAGAGCAAAGGGGATCTGCCGTCCGAAGGCAGCGTTTACGAAGATGCGCGGGTGGCGTGGGAGCGCTTCAAACTGCTGCAACCGGATCCGAACAAACGCCTGATCTACGGCCACTCCCTGGGTGGTGCGGTGGCGGTTGATCTGGCCGCCGAACTTGGCCAGGACGCCGCGCGCGACAAGACGCCGCTTCCGGTGCGCGGTTTGGTGATCGAATCCACCTTCACCTCGCTGGCGGATGTGGCTGCCGCCGTGGCCAACACCTCGCTGCCGGTGCGCTGGCTGCTGTCGCAGAAATTCGATTCCATCGACAAGATCGCTGACATTCACATGCCGTTGCTGGTGGTGCATGGCATGGCCGATGCTTTCGTGCCGCCGCGTTTCAGCGAGCAACTGTTCAACGCTGCTGAACAACCCAAACGCTTGTTGTTGGTACCTGGCGCTACGCACAACAACAGCATGGCGCTGGGCGGGCAGAATTATCGCAAGGCGCTCGACGCCTTGATGCAGACCAAACCTTTGCCACGTGTCGCGGGGCCAGCGCCGCTACGCAGCGCACGCGACTCCTAACGGTAACCGCGAGCCTGTAAATCGAAGAGCTGCGCGTAATGCCCGGCAGTTTCAATCAAATCATCGTGGTCGCCCTGCTCCAGAATCCGTCCCTGTTCCAGCACAATGATGTGATCAGCATTGCGCACACTGGAAAATCGGTGCGAGATCAGCAACGTCATGCGACCTTCGGTGTGCTGGCTGAAATGTTCAAACACCGCCGCCTCCGCTGCCGGATCGAGGGCCGAGGTCGGCTCGTCGAGGATCAGGATATCGGCCTCACGGCGCATATACGCCCGCGACAAGGCGATCTTTTGCCACTGCCCACCTGACAACTCCTGACCGCCGGCAAACCAGCGGCCGAGTTGTGTGGCGTAACCGCGCTCGAGCCCCTCAATGAAGCGCGCAGCCATGCCTTCGGCAGCAGCGTCTTTCCAGCGCTGTTCATCACTGAATGCCGAAGTGTCGCCAACCCCAATGTTTTCACCGACGGTGAACTGGTAACGAATGTAATCCTGGAAGATAACCCCGATGCGTCGACGTAACGTGGTCTCCTCCCAATCCTGCAAATCGCTGCCATCGAGCAGAATGCGCCCCTGATCAGGCCGATAGAGTCGCGTCAGCAATTTGATCAGTGTGGTCTTGCCTGAGCCATTTTCACCCACCAGCGCCATGCTTTTGCCGGGCACCAGATGCAGGTCGATGCCCTCCAGTGCCGCACGAGTAGCCCCTGGATAACGGAAGCCGACGTTTTCAAAACGCAGACCATCGCCCGGTCGCACGCCAGCGGTGAGATGACCACTGTCGGCCAACACCGGCTCAGCGAGATATTCGTAAAGGTTCGACAGGTAGAGGCCGTCTTCGTACAGCCCACTGATCGCACTCAAGCTGCTGCTGACCGCGCCCTGCCCCTGCTTGAACAGCACCAGATACATGGTCATCTGGCCCAGACTGATATTGCCGTGCACGGCATCGATCACAACCCAGGCGTACGCCACATAAAACGCCGCCGTGCCGAGCAATCCAAGACCAAAGCCCCAGCCATCGCGACGCAGCGTCAATTGCCGATCTTCGGCGTACAGTCTGGCGAACGTGTCTCGGTACCGTTGTAAAAGCAGCGGCGCGAACCCGAACAGTTTGACCTCTTTGATGTACGCCTCGTGGGACAGCAAGGTTTCGATGTAACTTTGCTGGCGGCTCTCCGGCGCCCGACGGGTGAACAGCCGAAAGGCATCGCCGGAAAAGTGCGCCTCCGCAAAGAACACCGGTAGCGCGCCAATCACCAGCAAGACCAGCGCCCACGGTGAAAAGTGCACCAGCAGCACACCGAAGCTGATCAACATGATCAGGTTCTGGACCAGCCCCAGTGACTTCATGACCAATGCCAGGGGCCGGGTCGAGGCTTCGCGGCGTACGCGCACCAGCTTGTCGTAGAACTCGGAGTTCTCGAACTGCACCAGTGACAGGGTCTGCGCCTTCTCCAAAATCAACGTATTGACCTTCTGTCCCAGTTGCACCCGCAACAACGACTGCTGCACGGACAGCGCCCGTTGCGTTGCGGACATCAACGCCAACACCCCGGCCTCCATCAGCACGTAACGCAACACCGGCCACAACGGCGCATCGCCCTGCTGCGCATGCAACTGCATCGCCGTCACCACCGCATCGACAATCCGTTGGCCCAGCCACGCCGCCAGCGCCGGCAACACACCCGCAACCAACGTCGCCAGCACCAGTCCCAGAAACAAACTGCGCGACGTGCCCCAAACCAGGCGCAAGGCACGCTGCGCCTGGTCGAGTAACGAAATGACGCGCGATAAAACAGGCATAGGGCATTGAGCTCGGCAAGGGATAAGAGTGCGTCATGGTACTCCAGCGCCGACGTTACAAATCTTCGAGGCAAGAAAAAGCCCGACCTGAAAAAGTCGGGCTCGATGCTGCAAGCGCTTACTCGAACGCGCCGTTGAGGACTTCATAGATGAGGCCAGTGGCGAGGGCAACCAGTATCAGATCCGTACCGGCTTGCTGCCATTGGTAACCGTCGTAGTGCGGAAGGTGGCCGAGCAGACGATTGTCGAGTTTTTTCGCAATACCCGGAGGCAGCGGTTTGCCACGCGCGAGATTTTTCTGGACTCCCGGGGGCAATGCAGGGCCGGGTTGCCAATAATCACGGTATCCACCGACCAAGCCGATGACCTGGCTGCGGTCGATGGCCGGGCCATGGCTGCGATCCCCATGGTCAGCGTTTTTGCCTTTGTTTCCTGCCCCTTGTGCACTGTGCGGGTTGCCTTTGCTATTGCCCTGCCCCTTACCGTTGCCGGGATCCGCGAGCGCGGCCATCGGGCCCGCGACCAGAACCAGCGACATCACACCTGCAATGCATCGAGTTGATCTAAACATATCCGTACTCTCAGACAATGGCGTGATTCACAGGATAGTAGATCGGGATCCCACAGTCGTTGGCAGTGCTGATTTGTCCCTAACGCTGAGCCAGTTCGTGGCGCACACATTGCTCGTAGTAGGTCTGCTTGACCGCCGCCGGCTTGAGTTTAGAGGTGCTGTTATAGGTTTGTTCGGTAATCCCCATCGCGGTCATGCGCATCCACGGCTGCTGGAATTTGCGCACCTGCAACTGCTTGCGCGCACCATACAAAGAGATGCCTGACAGCTTGGATTGCTGCGCACCTGCAGCGATATCCGCCCCCCAGTTACAGGCAAAACGATGGCCTTTGCTTAACTCTTTCGCTTGGAGTCCTGAAGCAAAGACAGCCAGGGAAAGCGTTGCAACGGTCATGACAATCGTCCGCATATAGCCAACCTAACCTTATGAAAAAAGGAGAGTTTGACGACGAAAATTGTACTCGGGGGCCAGCAATTTGCCCTACCACTCGTCCAGCACCCTGCACCTTTGCCTCTCTCGCACCTCCAAACCAGTACATCCCCTCGCGTGAAGGCTTAGATGATGAACAAGAAAATTGCGCTGCTATCGCTTGCCAGCCTGCTCATGATTGGTCCGATGAGCGCCTCGGCAACAGAGAAAAACACTGCTGAATCTGCCGCCCCACCGAATGCCCTGCCGGGCGTCAATCACTCGAAAAGTTCGAGCGCACATGATGATAAGGCGAACAAAAAGGGCGAGGAGTCTTCAGGAGGTAATGCCGGCGCGCAGGCGTATGAAACGGAAAAGGATGCTGCGACTTCAAGTGATTCAGAGGACATGAAGAAAGAGCCGAAACAGTAGCGTCTGTTGAATGGGCTGTTCGCGATTGCCCACCCAAGGCTCGACGATCCTTGCATCAAGCTTCACCTAAGCTTGAAGAGCAGCTGTCTGCTGTTATTAAATCCGCCTCTGATGTCATCAGAGGGGCCTATTGATGCGCCCTGCAGGGCTACGCATACAACTTAAATGCTCATCTCGACGCCCCTTCACCAAGGAAGACCCATTGCACGACTCTAAATATCTCGAAGACCTGCGCTCCCGATTCAACTGCGCAGAGAAAATGCAGTTTACTTTTTTCTGGGGGCACCAACCCGGCAAGAACGGCGTTACCGCTTCATGCTTCAGCCAATGGTATATCGCCGAATTCATTGTTGATGGGCAACGCTACCCAACTGCCGAACACTACATGATGGTCGAGAAGGCAGTTTTGTTTGGTGATCAGGAAACTCGCGCCCAAATACTTCAGGCCCCCACCCCCAATGCAGCCAAAGCACTGGGCCGCAAGATCTCCGGATTTAACGAGCAGGATTGGCTGCAACATCGATATGAGATTGTTGTGCGCGCGAACAAAGCCAAGTTTTCGCAAAACCCGGAGTTGAACAATTTCCTCAAGGACACCGGTTCTTGCATCATCGTTGAAGCGAGCCCGGTTGATAACATTTGGGGCATTGGACTCGCCCAGGATCACGCGGACGCTAATAATCCAAACCTGTGGCAGGGCTTGAATCTCTTGGGGTTTGCGTTAATGCAGGTACGCGATGGGCAATGATTCCACCCTGCCAGAACTCATCTGGAGGCGGACGAGTCAGGCAGCTCACAGGTTGCAGCTGTATTGATATTCGAAGGGGAAAAATTCCGTATCCCGAAATCGGCCAGATGAACCAGTGAAGGCGGGGGGCATGGCCTGTCCATTATTCACCTCTTAAACTTGAAATAGTGGCCCATAGCCGGTATTTGTGTGCGCCTCGAAAAGTAAGGACGCCCAACGAATGCGCTTTGAACAAATTTCCCTCGTCGCCGCTGCTCTCGCCGCTATCTCCCTTTCTGGCTGTGTGACCACTCCAACATGGACAAACAGAGGGCCGTCGACGATCGTTACTGCCAAAGGAATGATCTCTTGCTACGAAGACGCAAACATCATCGATGGGGAGCGGATGCAAGGCACTATTTGCGCCACTCCTGAATCTGGCTTCTTCGGCGGCGGCGAACCAGAGATCTACTTTGGTCCATGGAATCGAAAATTCATGAAGGAACCGGCAAGTACAACAACGGCAGGCGTGACACGAGATTATCAAGGGAAGAAGGTGTTTCTGCAGTGTGATCCGGTTCTTGCTCCTGGCACTAAGACTGAAACCGGGCGAGCGTGCAAAGTCACCGTCAACGGCCAGCTCCTAGTCACAGCCAATGTTGAATTCAAAAAATAGAACGTTCTGTGCCGCACTCTGCGGCACATCTACCCCTCCCCTCCATCGAGTGCTCGCCAGGGCGCATCGCACCCAGGCACTGCCGGTCGTCGCACGTTGGCCCCAGCCCGAATACCGTCACCTCGCCTTACGTTGGTCACGATTCACTCCACTCGGCGAGTTGGCTTTTTTGGGAAAGTGCATTACGCGAGTCGGGTATCATCGGTTCTCCTAGAATTTTCGAGAAAGCAACGCTCATGCATGGAAGCCTTTTGTTGGCCGCGCTGGTTATGTCCCCTTCTCTCGCTACCGCAGCCCCCTCTTACTACGCCTACGACGAAGCCCCTACAGATGGCTTCATGTATGCCATGAGGTATCAACAGGCGAAATTGGCTTGTGGCTCGCTTCCTGACGACCTTGAAACCGACTATGCGAAGGCGATGCGATTGACCGCAGAAGCCAGCTCTGAATTTGAGAAGACCTACACGAAAGGTCTGGCAGCAAACCCGCGGTGGCGTAAACCTGCAACGGCTGAAGAACAGGAGGCAGAGTGCAATCAAGGGCAGGTGGCGCTTCGTGTGACGGTCAGACTTGCACGCCAATGGTTTCCTGGCGGTTGGTAAATTCGGCAGCGTTCGTAAAGTGCGATCGGACTTAGTCGACCTTCCGGCCCGGTAACCTGATGTCAATCACTCGGTCGGCGATGTTCCGGATCTTCTCTACTCCCAGGAAGCCAACTCAGCCACTGGCGAAGGTGGCTATGCTCTGTGGAAAACCTTTATCAGCCGGTGCCGGGACGACATCGTGTCGCCTTACCTGATCCATCGCCGGCCAGCCATCACTCTGCCGAACGCCGCATATCCTCCCGAGTAGGCATGGTCCAGTCCGAGGCGCGTCTTTCATAAATAGAGTCGGGCTTTTGGCTCTCATAGCAAAACATCAATAAGTAAAGCCCCAGCGCCACTGCAGCCAATAGTGCTCTGTCGATAGGGTTCGCATCCTTCGATAAACCACCGGGCCCGATAGCTACCCAGCCACCCCTAAGGTAAGCAAAGACGGCTTGTGTAAACCATGCTTGCGCGCCTACAGATATCCAAAACTGACTCCAATCCCCTGTAAAGCGCCAAAAAGCGCTCACCAGTGAGCCATACCCACACCTCAGGAGCAGGGAACAGTCGAATACCGAGCGCGGAGAGGTCCGACAACTCAAGCACTGATGCTGGAGGCATTGGCCGATACATGTCGAGTACGTCCTGTTGTGGTCAAGCCATACAACTGATGGAAATTACACGCTGTTGAGTGGCAGCGCATTTATAGGAGTGCTTCAATCGAATCTCACTTTTAAAGGAGATGTGCAATGGAGTTCCTTAAACCGCTCAGTATCTTTTCACTGGGCCTTTACTCAGCAATTGGCATCGCTGCAATGATTGCCCTGTACTTTCTATTCTACGGCGCCCGATGTGCCGATTCGTGGATGAAGAAGCAGCCAATGCCAACGGATCGCGTATGGGCTTATGTTGTCGTTGCCGCGCTTTTGGGGTTGTGCGTGGGAAGCTTTGCCCAGGGGCTAACCGAGATCCATGCAGGGTGCGCAGCGTACGGTCAACCGGTTGGTCCGTGCATCTTCAGCCACCTGACTTCGTAAACTTTTGATCGCGACTCGACTGACTGGCTCGTTCGATCGCCTCCCAGTCGGGTTGCTTGGTTGTCATAGCGCTACTCGGAGGCTTGTAATGATGGCTGGATGCCGGTATTAAGTCCGCGCAAACATCGGTGCAGAACTAAAGGTAGGAAATGGAAAACCTGACAAAATTGCGAGTCGCGCTGACAATCGGAGCACTTGTCGGGCTTCTGCCAATCACCCTCCTCTTCGCAGCTGGCATCGTGGCTTTGTTCATTCCACTCTTTTTCGTCATCCCAGAGCCCCCTCTAGTACTACTCGGAGGTATAGGCGCATTTACCATCTCGTTGCTTGGGATATGGTCCGCCTGGAAAATTTACGCTCTTGCGATGGCGGCCTCACCAAACGTGCGCAACCCCCGATCACTTGCATTGGCTGCTGTGGTAGCCATGATCTGGGGCATGTTTCTCGCCTACTACCTGCGCGGTCTTCCCGAACTCACCTGCATATTCCTAATGCCTGGAATAGTCTCGACAGCCATGCTCGCCGTTACGTTGAAAAGACAAAGAGCCTGACGCAGGTGGCACACCGGCTAACGTCTTTCACTTGACGCGACACAATTTGCGGATTCGCGAAACGTGTCGCGACCTACTTGCTCTGACTGCGCTTGATCTGCGCGTCCACCTGATCTGCACAGGTGTCGAGCAGGTTGATGGCTTGGTTCTTCAGTTCCCACAGCTGGCCGTTGTCGTCGAGGTCTTCATCAGCTACCCGCTCACAAGGAACCAGCTCAGGGGGCTCGACTCTTACTGCCGTTGTCTTTGTTACCACCGCCGGCTTTCCCGCGCAGGCCGTCAGGCAGAGGCTGAGCAGCCCAATCACGAACAGGTTTGCTGTTGCGCTTGAGTTCTTCAAAGTTCTTCTCCGCCTTTCTGGCTTTGGCCTGACTGGCCTGTAACCGCTTGTTCAGGTCTTTCTGGTAATCGGCGTTGCGCTGGGCTTCGGCGCGAAGGGTGGTGATCGTGGCCTGGCTTTCGAGGTTGGCGTCGACCGCCTTCTTCTTCTCGCTGGCTTCGAATGCCACCTCACCGCGAAGGGCGATGACGCGCGACTGCTGAATCCCAATGATAAGCAGGCCGACCAGGGCGATGATGATTGCAGCAGCGAAGGCCTTCATGCGGCATCCGCCTTGCGACCGAGGAAGCGGGTCACCAGCTCGCGAATGGCTGTCACACCGAGGAACCCAATAGTCCCTCCAGCAGCAACCGACAGACTGGGCGGCCAGGTCATCCACTCGATCACGCTGGACGCAACAAGGCTCAGCGATCCACAGATCAGCGATTCGAAAAGGATCCGACGCTTACTGGTTTCCTTCGCGTCGTACATCACGCGAAGCAACGATACGGTGATGGCCATGATTGCGCCCTGCCAGAGCGGATTGCTCAACGCCAGCCAGATCTTGGCCCAGGTGTCTGGCTTATCAGGCATGGTAGGCATCCGAGTTGCCTCCCCCATGGGGAGATTGATAAATCCGGCGTCCGCTGCACTCCGAGCTCGGAGCTATGGGTGTGGGGAGCCGAAAACGAAAAAGCCCCGGCAAATGCCGAGGCTCATGAATATGTGGAGATATCTTTAAGCTGAGGCCACGACCCCCGCAGTGAGCAAAACAATTCCCAAATACCAACCCCAGAGGAACACCTTCGCTTGTGAGTCTTTCTTCGCATAGACGTACACATAAAAAGGTATGACTAAGCAGAGCATGGCTTGGGGTAACGAATTTTTTATGGCAACGCAGAATATGACCAGTTGCATAGCAACCATTAAGCAGAGCCCCGACAGGAGCAAGTACATGACCATCCGATTACATCCATTTGAAATGAGTGGTGAATGTATCGGCGGCCCAATCAGAAACTAAAAGCCCGATAATGCCGGCTCTTTCTCTTTCCATATACGCATAAAAAAGCCCAGCGCAATGGCGGGGCTTCCTCTAATCACTCCTACACACGCAGAAATGACAGAATAGGTGAATAATGCGACATGGCGACATGACATTGCAAGCCCTTTTGAGGCCCTTTTTTATGCCGCCTCGCTTTCCAGCACCCCGACTGCTTCAAGCATGTGTTGCGCCTCGACCAGAGCCTCGTTCACAAGCGACTCCAGCCCGTCCTTGATGGCCTTGTTCCAGCGCTGGTAAGTGCGCTCTGTAAGTCCCTGGGAATCCCAGTTCGTCATGTCGTAGTTCGAATCGGCCAGTACGATCATTTCACCGGGCTTGTCCTCTGCTACTGCGCGCGCATGCTTGTTTGCCCGGGCGACGTCAGCGTCTGCCGCCGCGTTGCGCCAATCCCACTGCCCCTTCTCCTTGTTCTCCCGGTGCTTCGGCGCCTTGATCTGGGTTACCGCTCGCTGAATGCCCTTCACCTGCTGCGGTACCGCCCAAACGAGAACGGCCTGTTGCGTGAAGCGCTGCGGTGCCGGGGTCTTGCCGCGCACCGAGTACACCGGCGAAACCGAATACGCCCAAAAGATTGCCGATCTGGCCGCCAAAAAAGGCAAGCCATTCGACCCTGCCTGGCTGCTCGCCGAGGCCCACCCAAAGAAATCCGCCGCATAACCAATTTCAACCACCAAGGAGCAATCCCCGTATGGGCTTCAAAGACCCCCTCAACCAGCGCCGAGACATCGCCAGGAAGATCCGTCTGTATCCATTGCTCGACCGACAGCTGCAGCGTGCCGCCGACAAAAGTCGTCGGGAGTACGCGACCTACCTGTTCGAGATGTTGGAGTGGGCAGCAGCCAATGGCGCAATCGAAGCACTCATGCCCGAGGACCTTAAGGACCTCAAGAATATCGCGGGCTAGAGGCCCTCAGGAGGGCACGAATGCAGTTCACAGAAGAAAACGTGCCGCCATCCGAAATGGACAGGTGCCCGGCGAGCAGATCGGGAAACTCTGGTACGTTGATTGGACGGCGTTCAGCAGGTCAGACGGCAATGACCTGGTCGCGATGGTATTGAAAGGAGCTGCATGATGGTCCCACGGCCGCGCAACAAGGCGAACAAGAGCCTCCCGCAGAACCTGTACTTCGACTCGCGGCGCTCGACCTATCGCTACCGCCGGCCTACCGACGGTAAGTGGTTCCAGTTCGGCTCGGACCGAATCAAAGCGATCGATGCGGCGAAGCAGTTGAATCTGGAGTTCATGCGCGGCGCCGACCTGATTGGCGCAGTGATGGGCAGCACTTCCGAATCGTTCGCCGGCTTCCTGGACGCATACGAACGCGACGTGCTGCCACCGAGGGAACTGGCAAAAGGAACCTTGGGCCTGTACGCCGTGCACTTCCGCCGCTTCCGAAAACAGTTCGAAGGCAAAGCGGTCGACCAGATCACGATCCGCATGATCGCGGAGATGCTGGACGCCCTCACGCCGCGCACTGCCAACCAGTGCCGCGCGCTGCTGATCGACATCTTCAACCACGCAGCGGCCAAAGGCCTGTGCCCGGACAACCCGGCGGCCAGCACCATCAATCGAATCGAGAAGAAGCAACGCAAGCGACACACCGTCGAAGGCCTGAAAGCCATCCGGGAGAAGTCACCGTTCTGGCTTCAGAACGCAATCGACCTCGCGCTCATTACTGCGCAGCGCCGGACGGACATCTTGAATATGCGGTTCGGCGGTGTTCGGGAAGGGTTTTTGTATGTGGTTCAGCAGAAGACGGCCAAGGCCAGTGACGCAGCGTGGATCCGGTTCAAAGTGACCGAAGAACTCCAGGCCGTTATCAGCCGGTGCCGGGATGACATCGTTTCCCCTTACCTGATCCATCGCCGGCCAGACCGTAAAAAGCAGAAGCAGGCTCAGACGAAGGACCACTGGACTCAGGTCGAAGAGCGATATTTGACGCGAGCCTTCAAGGAGGCGCGGGAAGTGGCGGGTTGTTACAAGGGATGGAAGGAAGAGGAAATGCCTGGCTTCCATGAAGTGCGAGCGCTGTCACTGCACCTGTACCAGAAAGCCGGAAAGGACGGCCAGAAGATCGCCGGACACGCAAGCGAAACCATGACCAAGAACTACCAGAAGGACCACGCCGAGATCGTCTGGTCGGAGGCAATCCCTGACCTGAATATCAGTGAAATCACCGGATAGTTTTGCGCAAGTTTTGCGCGGGTTTTGCGCAGGCACAAAAAAGCCGATCTTGCTGATCGGCTTAAGTGTCTGATTTTACTCAAGAATAATGGTCGGGACGGAGTGATTCGAACACTCGACCCCTAGCACCCCATGCAAGCGGACTGCTCTACAGCCCGCCAAACCAGAGGCTTCGCGCCGGGCGCTCGCTGCAACGATGCCTAACTGTGCGCAACCGCGTTTTACAAAGTCACTCGGAAAGTCACTGAGCCTTTTTGGCACCCTCCCGGCGTCCTGCCGACTGAACACCAATCCAAAACCTTACAGCTCGTCGCTTCACGCTCGCCCGTTCTGCCCGCCTCGATTACTGTATATGCAACCAGTATCAAGCAAGGCATGCCCGTGGATCCCCTCTATATAGAAGACACCGACGATTGGCTCGGTACCCCGACTTCGCTCGAAACCTGCCGGCACCAGCTCAGGATGTACGAGAACGAATTCGAGGCGCTCACCCTTCAATTGAAGCGAGCTCTCGAGAACGTGCAGGGATTGGTGCAGGAAAACGACCTGCTCAAGGCTGAATTGAAGAAAGCCCAATCCGACGTTGCCCGGCTCCACTGCCAAACAAGTGAGCAAGCTGGCCAGCTCAGTAGATTTGCCAACATCGCCCATCAGGCCGACGTCTTGTTTCAGGAAAATCAACGCCTGCTCAGGGAAAGGCGCGATAGCGAGGAAGAATGATCGCCCTTACGGGACATCCTTGAAGAAGATGTGGTGCCCGAGTTTCAAGGTCTGCTTGGCCTTCGCCGACCAGGCCGGGGCCTTGATGCTGGTGGCGTAGTAATGCGTGGCACCGCCGGTTGGATCTGCCACCTTTCCATCAATCACCTGATCAGCCGCGATCCGACACTGCGCCAGTTCGCGGGACGGGATCTGTTTCACGCCGATCAGGAACTGATAGTTCGGGTCGGTCTTGTTCCAGCAGCTGAACTGGTACTTCGCCTGGCACACGCCCGCATAGCCCTCACCCCACCACGACTTTTCCTTGCCGTCGAACACGCGATTGCGGATCGTCCAGGCCACGGCCACTTGGCCGGCTGCCCCTTCTCCGCGCGCCTCGCCCCACAAGGTGCGGGCGAGGATGTCTCGGTCTTTCTCGGTTACAGACATCACTTTTCTCCAAGCAAAAAAATACCCGCTCAAGGCGGGCGCTATTCATTGGCGCAATCAAACCGAAGGGGATGTGACCCGCGCTACGGTCGTTTCTTCGTTGTACGGATCAGGCTGTTCTGGCCATGCCGGATCAGTTGGCCAGATCGGCTGGCCCGTCACGCGCCCCAGCAGCACACGGTATTTCTTCCATTCAGCCAGCGCCGAAACTCGGGTTGGCTTTTCTTCTACTTCCTCCGGAAGTGCGTAATCGCCATCAATGGCGTCGTTGATGGCGTCGATCCGGCCTTGCAGCGCGGTGACTTGTGCGGTCGCGAGACGGGTTCTTGAGTTGAGAATGGCGGACGTTTCGCGCAGAAGATCCTGCGCGGCGATTGCATCGATCAACGATTGGGGGATTTCGTCGACGTAGGTCTCGCCTTCCATCAAATCCATTTCGGGACTGACGGAGCGCCAGCCGGTCGCAGTGATTGCGTAGGGCATTTTGATCACCTGTCGAAGTAATAGCCGAGGGCGTAGCAGTTGGCGCTGCCGCCACCAGTGGCGCTGTATGTAATGGTGCCGTCGGCAGCAATCGGGCATCGGCCGTTGAAAATTGCAGTAGGCGGAACAAACACCATCCAGCCCGCAGCAATCGATGTGCCCGCGTCAGAAGGCGTGAACTTTACAGACACGGTACCAACATTCTGCCAAGCACCTTCCAGTGTGTGCGCTGTGACCGGCGCAACAGTTCGGGTGTTGAATGCTCCGGCCGTGGTGCCGCTGCTGAGCAGCCGGAAAGTGGTGCTCTCAGGGTTGGCCACCGTGTACATGATCGAACTGTCGCCCAGGCGATGAACGAACTGATAGGCGCCTGCCGCGTTGGTGTTGATCAGAATCGAACCGATGTATCTGCGCGAAGGGTCGTTGTTTTTCTGGTGTGCCTGGTTGTAGTACCGCGTAGGCGCTGCCGTTGTGGACTGCTCAATTACACCGGCATCCGTCAGATACAGGTGAATGAACGTGTTGACCACGCCGACAGCCATCGGGGTGATCGAGCCGCCTGCGTAAGTCGCCACTTTTCCGGCCGACGGCACATAGGCGCTACCGGGTCGAATTGCGATACTGGTTCCGGTAGCCCAGATCAGGTTGAGCCCTTCGATGAATCCTGGCGCCCCCTTCCCCACCTGAGCATTCGCTTGCGACTGCAATTTCCCAATGGCAGCGAGCACGCTATCGGCGGCAACCACAGCGGCCGGAGTTCCAGGTATTGAGAGCCCAGTAAGCGCGACCGCACGGACACGGGCGTCGGTAAAATACTTGTTCGTCGCCCCCTCAGGTAGCCCGTCCGCATTCGTGAGAACCAAAGCGGTACGGACTCCAGCCAAGGTTGGATCTGAGCCAAGAACTGCGAGCACGCCGCCGAATTGATTTACCAAAGCCCGCAGCGCGTCCGCCGAATCCTTCACGTAGCCCTGCATCGGAGCGATCGCGTAAACCCCGGCAGCGTTGGTCGCGCCCTGATAGTTCGGCGCAATCGACATAGCGGTATTGCTGGCGATGTTTGTGATCTCATACCAGCCACCATCCGGCGCTCGAAAAGCATCACCAACGCGGCCATTTGAGAGGAACGAAGTCCCGGTGCCGATCACGGCGTTGGAATTTTGGACGACAGAAACCGTCCCGGATTTGTACCAGGGCATTGTGTATCTCCAGAAATGAAAGACTCAGGCCAGCAATTTGGCGCATAAAAACGGGCGGTGGCCTTGATCAATCCAGGCTGTAAACGCGAGGCTGTACATTATGATTCGACCATTTGCGTAATCGACCCCAAGAGCGCATCCGCCACCAGTGCCGTCGTTGTGACAGTTCATCGTGAATGGGTTTAGGGAAACGTACTCCCCTACTCCAAGGCTTTTATTTATGCCCCAGAAGTACCGGCGGCCTACGCTCAGCTGCTCGGTTCCAAGATACGTCCAGTTCCCGGCGGCAAACGTAACAACCACCGCGGGCGCTCCGCTGTCGTAAACGAGCGATCCAGAGCCGTCCCACAGCCTCATACCGTACGCAGCGGTGCCCATAGAAGACCAAGCAGCCACGAAGTATTGACCGCTAAGGACTTCATTGACTCTCGAGGCATTCATCGCGAAACCAGTCCAGTTACCAGGACCTCCGGTGAACCAGACTGAAATGGGAACTTGAATCGCTCCGCCCTGATCAGGCCGAATGAAAACCATTGGAGGGTCTTGGCTTGTCACAGCGCGAGCAAATGTTCCTGATGCGCTTGCCACACCTGAATAGGTGCCCTTGGTGAGTACGCAAAGCCTTGGCGCCTCTGAATCAATCTGGACAAATGAATTATCATTAGTGCTTTGAAATCCATAACTCATACGGCGTACCTGATTGCGTAACCCTTCGCGACAACCCTTGATCCGATTGTCGAAGCTGTAGCCGATGGATTTCGGAATCTAACAACAACCTGGCCGACCGATACCGTCACGAACGGATAGGACTTAATGTTGCCTGATCCGTCCGTTTCCGACGATTGCACGTCTTGCGCTCTTGTTGGGATGATCATGAACACGCAGTTGGCTGGGTTGAAGCCGGCGATATTTAGCGTGTAGCTGGGCACGGTTCCACTGAAATCGATCACGCCCTGCCAGATCACCTGATAGGTGAAGCTGTTGGTGTCCATAGCGAGCTGGCCGCTCTCGTTGAAAACACGAAGGCCAAATTGAGACATTGATTACCCCAGATATCCGAGACGGACACGCAGCACATTGTTAGCGTCGTAGACCGATACGTTCAGTGAATTGATCACCAAGCGCCCTTGGCCGGGAACGATGCCGTTTATTTCAAGCGTGCCGTCTTTGTTCAGGATCCAGCCTTGCTGGCCGGCGATGTAGTTGGAAGAACTGATGTAGTTGCCGATCTTTGCGTTGGTGATCGATCCGTCCATGATGAAGGTCGAACCCAAGAACACCTGCCCCCCTTGAACCGCAAAGGGCACAGAAATGGCGCCACCGGCAATTGTGTTGACGATGGCGAACCGATCAGCACTCACCAGAAACTGGCTTTGCAATCCGGCTGGTCCGTTTTCGATGCCAAGACCAACGCCCGCCGCGATGTACTGACCCGTCCCTGAGTTGTACTGCATCTTCACCGACCAGCTCGCAGAGACCTTGCCGTTCACGTCATTGACGATCGACGTGTTTTGCTCAATCGCTGTTTGCTGCGTTCCGACTGTGGTGCTGAGCTGAGTGATTTGCTGCGCAGTGGCCTGCTGATTGTTCGCAACTACTTGCTCTAGGGTTGTGAGATTCGCCGAGTTGTCCCCAACCTTGGCGTCGAGCGTGGTGGTTCTCTGGGCCAATGCCTCGTTCTCGGAAGCTCGGACCTTCTGCTCCTGAGCAATGCTGGCAGCGCTTTTCCATGAGCCCAGCGCGTCAGCAAGATCTCCCTCCCCGTCGTCATCCCGGTACGCAGCGCGCAGAGCCTCAAACGCTGTCGCCTGCGCTGTGACAACGCCGTCGAGCTCGGTAATCTCGGCGGTGTTTGTGGCCACCTGCTGGGCAAGGCCGTTCGCGCTCTCCACCGTCTGCCCAACGTCGAGCCAGTACAGCGGGTTCGGAGGTGGCGTTTCGATTGGTACCGGGCCAGTGGCTTGATAGATCCGCTTGCCCTGCACGACCAGTTCGTATTCCTCGTAGGTCTCGTCAGGTTTGTAGCCCTCCAACCCATCCAGCGCATCGATCTGATCCTGCAGGCCCGGGATTTTCTCGATCTCCTCAGCGAGCTCCTGCCCCAGTTCTGTCTGAGTAATTTTCCCTGCGAGCGCAGCCAGGTAGGCCGAAACATCGTTTGATGTCTGAGCTGGCACGTAGAGGAACGAGCTTTTCCCATAGGCGTTCGACGAGCGGACGAAATAGTAGTAGTTCGTCCAGAAGCCCAGCCCAGTGTGAGTGAAGGATAGCCCCTGCCCCAGATACTCGGCATCAGCAGAGGTGGCTGTCGGTGACGTGCTGAAGAAGTATTCATAAGTACCGCCGTTCAGCCCGTTTTGCGCGTTGCCCGGTATCAGAACGATGTTGTCGATCGAGGACTGCACCACGCAGCTTTCCGGGATGAGTGGGCCATTGATGCTGATGCTGATCGTCACCTCGCCCGATCGGGCCATGGGCCCTACGGCGGCCACGCTCATCGTGTAGTTACCCGACGGCAATCCATTGATTGCACACTCTGTCGAGGTCGACGGCACGTTGTGCGACTGAATCGCTGTCGTGCCCTGGCGCACGATCACGATGTATTCCTTCACGATGCCGCTCGGCGGCAGCCAGGACAGAACGCCCTGAATTACCTCGGCGGTGGTGTCCTGTGTCCACGTGAGATTGGTAGGGCTGCCAAGCCCGCCGGAAGGCAGGTTGATAAACCCGATCGGGTTATACGGCTGCCCCACCGCATCATCAAAGATTGCCGGCTCGTATTGCTTGACCTGGACCGTGCACCCCTCACGATCGCCCATCGACCAATCGGAAACGATGAACTCGCCAAGGATGTTCAGTGACGGGAGGTTCACCCGAACGACACGGCCCGGCCGGCAGTTGTAGCCGGCGAAATTCATCGGGATGCTGATTGCGCCACCGGCTCGGCGTCGACGCAGCTCCATATTCGCCAGACGCTGCGCTTGGTAAGGATCGGTGACATAGGAGTAGGTCAGCGTCTCCGCCGCCTCACCGCCGTCCTCAACGATCCACTCGGCTACGCTGACCTCGGGGTAATCGGTCTCTGTCCACGATTGGGATGGGTCGATGAACGTACCGCGAACGGTGTTGATTGCTGAGTCGTTGGTTGGCTCGGTGCTACCCGTGACGGTGCCGATCACCATATCTTCGGTGATTTCGAAGTCGTACGGCCCGTAGTAGGCCCCGGCCTGGAACATCCAGCGACCGCCCACGCGTATCAGATGGCCGCCGGCAGCAGCCTCAAGCTTCTGCAGTACGCCGGTTCTCTGCTCGTCGGCACCAATGACGCAACCGCTGCGGTAGCGCTGGCTGGTAGAGCCGTCCGCATTGGTGACGGCCTCGTCGCACACGTTCGCGGCACTCGCGAAAGTTTCGAAAACGATTTCATCGTCAGGCACGCCGCACCGGGCGCGGAGGTACCACAGCAGATGCAGCGCAGTGTTTGCGCTGTAGCCCGCCGTGTTGCTACGCGGGTCGTAAATATCGTTGCGACCGCGCACGACGAATCGAGTGTCAGGGATACCGGACGGGAATTTTTCGGCGCTGTAAAAAAGAGAGATGCGGACAAAGGACAAACCACGACCTATCTGTGAGTCCTTCCAGTCCGGACAGTTGGCCTTGAGGAATGCATTCACCTGCGTCGGCTCGACGACGAGCTCGTAGGTGGCGAAAGGACCGAACGAACCAATTTCCTCTTCGCCAAGGTAGATGTTTTCGAGGGCATCGATCGCCCCTTCGCAAAGCACGTACACCAGGTGCAGCCATTCACCTTCCCCCTGAGCGCCTGCCTGCTCCTGCGCCCAAACCAGCACACCACCGGTGGAAACGCGTCCAAGGATGTAGCGCACCGGCGCCTTCGAGGAGCGTACGGTCTGGGCGGACGGCTCGTTGTCGCGCAGCGGCGACTTGGTGTTGAGCTTTTCCTGTTGCTCCGCCGCGTAAAAGGCAAGCGCTGCGCCAGCCACGGCACCCCACGGGCCGCCCTGAGCGAAACCAACCACCGCGCCGATGACGACTGAAGCGAGTTTCTTAACGCCGCCGCTCATTCAATTCTCCACGCGGCCAATGGCTCGCACTCAACCCGGGCCGCGCCGTCATCGGTCGCCGCCCAGTAATCTCCTGCCCAGAACACGGCCATGCTTCGGCCGCCGGGCGCGTCGTACAGCACGACGTCGCCGCGCTGGATGAAGCCCAGTGGCACCCGAGCGAAGTGGACATCCCAGGCGGCCTCAAGGCTGCCGTGCTGCTTCTTCAGTTGCCGCTTCGCACCGGTTTCCGTCGTGTACTTGCCGCGGTAGTTCTCCGCAGGATCGACACCGCACACCGAGGCCGTGCAATCGGCGGCGAACAGGCAGCAGTCAAATTCGCCCCATGAAAAAGGCCGCTCTTGGGCGGCCTTGATCGTTTCGTTCAGACGGGTTGTCCAGTCTCGGTAGCGCATGGCGATCCTTAAAAATGAAAAAACCCGCCGAGGCGGGTTATGTGAGATTTGGGGAAGTCATTTGTCAGCAGGCATGAGAACCCAGTGATATTGACGACCAGTGCATATGGCACTGACCTGAGGGACGCTTATCCCGTATTCAGAAGCAAGCTCCTTGAGCTTTGCCCCTGAACGCTTGGCGAGCCGCATCGCAGTTATCTGCTCATCTGTGAATTTGCAGTTCTTTGCCCGGTATTCAGGATCGGACCAGAGAGCCTTTGCATTCACCTTCAACTTGGCTTTGTGCGACTCAGAAGCCAGCGTCTCTAGGCGCTTCTTCTGAACCTCTGGGTCGGATCGCGCGGCATCGAAAGCGCTCTCAACCTTTTCTCGATAAGCTCGGACTTCCCAAAGGCTTCGGCTCAGCACAGAGCGAAACTCGCTTAGCTCTGGACTACCATTTCGCCTGCTGGCCACCTTTGATTTGCGCCTGGATTTCATCGCCAATCGCCGAGCATCACCATGATCCTGCCAATGCTGCCGCAACCCTTCGCTAACCTTGGTTCGATATTCGTCAGTAACTACCGGAGAGCGGTACTTCGCCCTTACTTTTTCCCGAAAAACTGGGTCGGACCACAATTTCAGCATTCGATTGGAATGCGCCTTGGCGTGCTCGGTAGTTGGCGACCATCCAGTCTGGCTGCCGGCGTTCGGAGAAATGTTGTACTCAGGGCGAAAGGCGTTGAAGCACTGCTGCTCATAACTGACGCAATGCTCAGGAAGGCAATAAACCAGCACCTCAACAGAGAACGCTTCAGGACCGTGCGAATCCCAATCAGCCTGAAGATATCTGTTCTTGCTTACGCCATTCCTCATCCTAGATGCGTGCGACTTAATGCGGCTAGCCAAGTTAACTGAGCTGCCGATATAGGTCTTACCGTTTCTGGTGTTCCTGATTGCGTACACGCCAGACTTAAATTCAAGGCTCTCGATGCGCATGGTTAGTCGCCATAGGAGAAGGACGGTGCGTCCTTTTTACTCCCGAAGTATATAGGCCAATTAGACATCTGCGCTACCGCGTAGAAAAATCTATCACCCTCATGCCGCGCCCGGTGATTCTCATCCGTCCAGCGCTCGGTGCCGGTGCGGCTCCACTCGGCCATGCGGTCGATGACCGGGACAGTGATGCTGTTGCCGTCCTCGCCATTGCCGGCAAAGGAGAACTTCGCCGCGTCCATGCGACCAGAGAACAGAATGTCCGCCGCGTAGTTGCCGGCCTCGTCGAACACGACGAACATGACTTTGGCCATTCGCCCACGGCAGCCTCGGACGTTGGTTTCGGAAAGGATGTAGGCATCCAGGCCGCTGAGTGTCAGCTCGACCGACATTGGCGACCCGGAGTTGTCGCTTTCCTGCGACTGGCTTACCTGGCCGAAATTGCCCACGCCGAGGTAGGTAATACCGTCGATCACCAGATCACCGGTACCGGTGTGCGCGAAGACCATACCGTCGACGAAGTCGAGCTGCACGGCGTAGACAGGCATGAAGCGGCCCGTGGCGATGATGTTCACAACGCTCTGGCTGAACGGGAATGCTGATGGCATCAGAAAGCCTCCCTGAATTGGTAGCTGCCGTTCGCGATCACCGGCTTGATGGACATTGCCCAAGTGTCGGTGGTCATGCGCATTTCCGAATACGGATTGAGGTATTCGACAGCGGTGCCGGCGGTGAGCGTCTTGCGGATGCGCTTGTTGAGCGACACCGTCACGCTGCCCTGCGCGTTCGCCGATGCCGCATCGGTAACCTCGAACATTTCGCCCGCGATGGTGATGTAGTCGCCGGCGCTGAAGGCTGGTGCGTTCGCTGTTGCGCCGCTGATGACCATCGATCGCGCCTGCGCGTTTCCGGTGACCACTGAGAGCGCGCCGACACTGTTGGTGCGCCGGCGGGTAAAGGCCGGAAGGTTGAAGGTGCCGAACATCCCATCCAGTCGCCCGAGAAACGCTGAAAGCTCGCGCTCCTGCTCTCTGGTCAGCACCCCAAAGGTCAAGGTGCATTGCCAGTAAGCGCCCGGGTAGCCGACGATCTGCTGGGCATTTGACAGCGTCGATGTGAACGCCCTGCTGTTGTTGACGATGCCCCACGTCATTTCTGACGGGCGCAGCGAAGCCGGCCACGTGAGAGCCATGCGGTACTCCTTGGAGAAACGGGTTAAGGCTTGCGGATCTTGCTTAAGGAGCCGCCCGGTCCCAGCACCTCAGAAAATGATTGCTCGTAACCGGCGCGCATATTGCGAGTGCAAATTTCAATGATCTCACCGATATCTGGGCCGACCTCATCGCCGCAGTGCAGAACGGCCGTGATTCGGCCCACGATCTCAGCGTGCAGTTTCATGCGCTCACGCCAAAGGTGAGGAGACGAGTCTTGGTCTATCCCCTTGAATATCACCGGTGATATAGCCTTGGTGATCACATCCAGCAGCTCGGGGACATCCAGATCGGAAACTTTCATCGATTTCTCCTTATCAGTTGCATTGCCGGCCCGTTCTGTTTGAGGTCACGCAGCATCATTTCGTACGCCCCTTTCATGCCGCGATTCGCGCCATCATCTGCAGCCTGCTTCAGCTGCTCGGCGGTGTTTGAATCGGGGTTTCCTTGGAAATAGAAGTTCTGCTCAATGGGTGGAAGGCTCATCGACGCAGAAGACGTAGCTGCTCTTGAAGTAGATGCCCCGCCACCAACGTAGCCACCGTCAGCATAGCCCTTGGTGTTCGCGTTCATGCGTTCGAGGAACTCCCGAGCACCTGGCTGGCTCACCGCCTCCTTGCGGACAACGAACTCGCCACCGTGCACGACGCCTTTCGGTTCGAACTTGCCGCCGTCACCGGTATAGCCGCCGTCGGAGAAACCGAACTTCGAGCTGTATCCGGCTGCCGATGCACCGAGAGTGGAGGACGTTGCGCCAGCCGAACCAGCGGCGAGACCATTGCCGGCAGCAGCGCCACCGGCGGTCAGCCCGCTGAAGATCGTTCCGAAGATGCCCACCGCCGCCTGCCTCACCTGGATCCGGATCAGGTCGGCGATGATGCCGTCGGCCAGATCCTTGAACGACAGCTTCCCGGTTTTCACGAAATTTACGATCGAGTCTTCCATGTTGCTGAAGGCATTGGTGAATAGCGATTTGCTTTGGCCGGCCACATCAGCAGCTTGCTCGGCATAGTTCTGAAATGCCGACCTTGCACCGTTCGACCAGTCGGCTTGAGCCTTATCCACTTTGGCCCAGCCATTCACCATGATTGCGACCTGCTGCGGGAATAGCTCCTCGGTGATATTGATCTGATCCTGTAAATCCTTGCGCTGCTGGTCAGTTGACGCCCTGGCAAGCTTGGTACGCAGATCAAGGATTCGGTCGTTGTGATCGCTTTCAAGCTTCAATCGCTCCGAGGCTCGTTGTGCCTCCTCGGTTCCCTGCCCAATAGCAGCAGCTGCCTGGTTGGCAGCTTCCTGCTGGGTTTGGAGTTGCTTCTGAATCTGCAATCGATACTGTTCGGCCTGACTCAGCTCGCCACTTTTTTCAATAACTGCGGCGTAATCCTTTGATGCCTGGCCCAGGGCAACACCATACTGCTCCTGCGTGATCTTCCCTTTCGAAAGGGCAAGCTGCAGTTTCTCCTGTGCCTCGGTCAGATCTCGAACAGCCTGTGCTGCCGGGTCTGCCTTTTTGTAGAGGGCATCGAAGGCGGTCAATGCGGCGTTCAGCTCACCTTTTTCGCTAGGACCCTTGGGGGTTTTTGTTGCCTTGTTTGGCGTGGTGCCGGCCAAAATTTGCGCCATTTGCTCTTCGGCAAGTTGCTGAGGCGTTTTCCGCGGGGTAGCCGGTGCGGCTGGAGCGGTACCGCCATTTGTCAGCAGCCCATAGCCACTGAGCCCTTGCTTTTGCTGATCAACCAGCAGCAGATTGCGACCTGCAGTCAGGTTAATCGACTTGTCGATGATCCGCTGCATTGCGTTGACTTGCCGGGCCGAACTTTCTTCGGCCGCTTTGGCGGTATCGCTCAGGGCTTTCTTTTGCGCGGCAGCCGTATCCTCAGCGGCCTGCATGGCGGTGTAGCTCGCCACCAGCAGAACCTTCAGTCGCTCCTGCTCGACTTTGTTGTTCTCCTTGACCGCGTCCTGATACTTATTGAGCAGGTCGGTCTGCGCTGCGATGGCCTTGGCTTGCTCTTGCTGCGACGAATTGGCACCCATCTTGATTGCGGTGTATGCGGCCTCAGCCGCTGCGTTTGCTCCAACCAGGTCGCGCGTCTTGGTCAGTTGCTCAATGTACTTGTCCCACGCCTGTGCGCTAGCGCCATTAGCCTTGCTGGTAGCATCTTGCGATACGGCCATTTTGCCATTGTTGGCTGACACGTCCTGCGTGAGCTTGTTTACGGTTTGCAGTCGCTCGGCATAACCATTTGCCGATTGAATGTTGGTGTCGTAGATGGCTGCGATCCCTTCCAGGGAAGACTTAAATCCTCCTGAGATGCCCTGCGTCGCCTGAAGCCATACGGTCACGTCGTCCAGGGTTTTCTGCCCAGACTTCACTTGCGCAATCATGCTCGACAAGGTTGCCAGGTCGGACACTCGCGCCGAGCCGACGGAGGTGATCGCGTTCTCGGCGATATTTGCGTACTTGCTGGCAGCAGCCGAAGCATCATCCAATGCCGCCTGCTGTGCCTCTGCCCACTTTGAAACCTGATTTCGCTGCTGGGCAGCGGTCAGGCTGTCGAACTTCTTGACCGTCTCGTCAATCGCAAGATGCTGATCAATAAGTGACTCGGTCGCCTTATCTGTTCCTGACGCTAGATAAATCATTCCGCCAGCTACTGCGGCCAATCCAAGCGTAACCGCCCCAATTGGCCCACCCAGCGCCGACAAAGCAAGCGATCCTGCGGTGCGAGCTACAACACCCCGCTGCTCTGCCGCATTCAGCGCATTCTGCGCGCTAGCCTGGGCAGTCAGAATAGCTGCGCCCTCAGTCCGCGCAGCATTGAGCGCCACAGTTTGCTGACCAACAACAGCGCCAGTCGCAAGCTCTGCCTGTCGAGCTACCGACAGCCGCGCCTCTGCAGCTGTTAGCTGAGTGGTAATCGCGGCTTCGGCGGCACGTATCTCGGCGAGACGGGTATGTGATGCGGCAAGCCCTGTGTTGTTAATTTGTGCCTGCATCCGCTGGACTTCAAGCTGTCGATCAGCCGCTAGCTGCGCTGCTACCGCCCTCAGCCGCTTAACGCTTGAAATTTCAGATTGCGTAGCCGCCATTGCCTCGCTTCGGGCGTAGATGGCTCTAGCCAGCCCGGCCTCACTAGAGGCCACAACTACGCTTTGAATGGCAACAGCTTCGGAGGCAGCCGCCATCTCTGAGCGTTTCGCCGTGACAATCTGCTGATTGGCTGCCGACACGTCGCTATACCGAGCCTTAACCGCCAGATAAAGCGAGCTGACAAGGCCTGCACCTACCTTCGCTGCATATGCGCCAGTGATGACCATTAGCGCATCGGTATTGGAAACCACCGTTTTCAGCCCATCACCGCCGACAGCAACGACATTGCCGAGGCCGGTCGCGATGGACTGAATGCCATCGATGACTTCTGGTTTCGACAGAGAGTCGGCCAACGCATCAACCGAACTGATAAGCGGATTTATGTCGATCTGCCCGACAGCAGCAAGGAAGTTGTTTTTCAGTGCGGTCGATGCCTGCTCAAACCGGCGCGGCATGCGATCAAGCTCCGAGTTCAGCGACGTCAGAGACTTGAGAAGCGCATTGGTAACAACCTCAGCAGTGATCTTGCCGTCGGCAGCCATCTGGCGAATCTGGCCGTTGGTGACGCCCAGGTACTCGGCCAGCGCACGGGTGATGCGCGGCCCCTGCTCCATAACTGAGTTCAGTTCCTCGCCGCGAAGCGTGCCAGAAGCCAAGCCCTGGGACAGCTGAATCGCAGCGTTCGACGCTTCCTGCATGGTAGCGCCGGAAATTACGAACGCCTTGTTGATAGCATCGGTTACGCCAAGCAACTGCTCCGTGGTGTAGCCAGCACCTCGAGTCGCGTTAGCTAAGCGGGTGTATAGCGAAACAGTCGACTCCAGCGAGCTGCCGGTGTTGTTCGCCATCGTCAGCAGCTTTTGGAAAGAATCGCTCGCTACCGAAGTCGACGAACTTACTAGGGCCAAGGAGCCCTGCATGGATTTGAAAGCATCGGTCAGGCGGATGATTTCGCCGACAACTCGGCCGGCTCCAAGAGCAGCAAAGGCAGCACCGGCTGCGCGAGCTGCCGAGCCAGCCCCAGACATGGAGTTGGCAGCCTGATCACCAACCACAACAAGGTTGTTCAGGGTAATACGAAGCTGTTCACCATTACGCTGTGCCTGCCGCGAATCGATGATGATATCCAGGCGGCTGGATTGCTGGGTCATGGCCTTTCTCCGGGCGTAAAAAAACCCGCACTTGGCGGGCTTTGAAATATTTGGCTGTTACTTGAAAAGTACGATCATCATTATGAATATAAACACTAAGCCTATTACCAAGCTGTAAACCTGCGTACTGGTAAATTCATTTTGAAGGGCTTGCTGATTGATTTCCGCAGTTTTTCTAATAGTTTCTGCGGTGTTTCTGTTGATTTCAGCTACGTTGTCCATGGTTTTCTGAATGCATGCGTTGACCTCCTCGGCATGCATCGATAGGAATCTATTCTGACTCTCAATATCCCAGTTGGAGATCATGCTGCTTATGGCGTCCTTCTGATCAATTTCAAGCTGATATCCATTTGCTCCGTCTCTCACAGCATTGCCTATTTCCTCGTAATTACGCTCCGCCAGCCCCCTAACATCGGATCGAGTAAAGTCAACCGTTAAAAACTCCGTTCTCATCTTGCCGGCGCTCCCTGAATTTTTTATCAGATTACCAACACACCAACTCTGAGTCCAAAACTCTTGAAGCACCAAAACCCCGAAGGTGCGGGGCAATTCAGTTAAGGGGGTCAGGCTACATCGAGGCCAAGCGTGAGCTGCAATTGGTCTCGCCAGTAATCAACGTCATGTACGAGCTTCGGCTTTTTCCAGCGAAACCTTGAAAGCTCTTTCCCGCTGAGGCTGGCAATGCTCTGCGCGTCATTTAAGGCTTTGCATGCACGGTCAAATTGTTGCTTCTCGTTGAGCTCGCCACGAAGAAGCGCATCGATATGCAGGTCTGCCCAGACAGCGAAGTCATCATCCAGCCAACGGGCAAATGCCACCGCGAGCTTTGGATGCAGCCAAGTACCGGCACGACCGCGAACCCGTGACGCCTCGACCATTTTGAAGTCCGAATTGCGGACATCAAACCCGAGGTGGCGAGAAAGCGCCGCCATGTAGTTTTTCGTACTGGCAAGCTCTAGCCACTTGATTGGCTTCTTCCCGTAACGCGCTGCCACTTCAGTGGCATTGATCCAGCCGTCACTGTTAAAGCTGACGGCCTGCCCCTCGTAATGAAATGGGATAATTGCTGAATTCACGCCGCCGCCCTCCCTTTAGGGGTATCCACCGCGTAACGCTGCGGCTCCTCAACCACTCGCGCCATGCCTGTTACGAATGAGGCGAACTCGCGTAGCTTGTTGCGATACGTCCGGAGCTCCCACCATGCACCCTGGATATCAAATCCAGCCTCTCCCAGATCCCATAGAAGCCTTTCAAGCGGCGTGGCGTCCCCGTGAATATCACGTAAGTCATGCATCGTCACATCCAGCCACGCTTGCTCGCTGTTGCGGATCGTCAGCATCCCCTCGCGGCGCGCAGCTAGTGCTTCAATTGGATAGTGGATTTTCAAATCCGGCTTGGCCTCTTCCTTGCCGATGTACTCGCCCTCAATGGCATAGCTCGCAACAAAATTGCAGGCCGCGTCCATTTGGTCGGAGGGGATCAGCTCCATGCGCGGAACATCGAAGCGAGCATGAAGTGCTGAAGCGAGTTTGGCTGTGGCGCTGCGCTGATGCTCGGCATGCAGCTTGGCTACACGGCAGCGCATGACGTTGCTGAGCGTCCTCGCGCCTTCTGCACCCAGCGCCTCGGAAACAGCTTTGGCAACGAGACTCTTGCTCGACAGCCCCAGTTGGGCCGCCATCCAGTTGAAAGCAGCAATGTAACCCTCCTTGATAGCGGCTGCTTTCTTGCCGGTGAAACTCATCACCAGGAACATGAAACCGTCCTTGGTCATTTCGAAGGCTTCATAGGTGTTGCTGCGATGCTCAAACTGAACCGACGAAAAGTTGTCGGTTAAAAATTGAGCAGAACACTCAAGCGCTCGGACCTTGGCAATAACGTGGTTGTGGAGCTTTTCAAATGCTTCAGCGACCTGCCGAGTTGAGGTGAATACCTCGCCATTGCGGGCTTCCACAAATTTGCGCATGTCAACTACTGTGTTAGTATTCATCTCGTGAACTCCGTCGAAAGTTTTCACACTTGAAGCCCTGGCCTGTACGCCGGGGCTTCTTCGTTTTAGGCTACCGCCTGCTTGCTCTGCTGTTCCCGCCACTTGAAACCCTCCTCAATCAAAAGCCCGAGCTCAGCATTGAGGCTTCGGCGATTCGTGTGCGCCTCCTGCTTTGCCTTCCCCTTGAGTTGTTCTGCGATCCGTAGGCTGTACGGTGCAACCTGGTGCGCGTCTTTCATGATTGCCTCCTTAGTTTGTGGACTCATATTAACTCAGATAAAAATAGAGTCAAGTAGGATCATTGAGCCTAATTGAGTCATTGCGCATACTGCCCGCATTGCAAAACCACCCCGAGCAATTCATGACTGACCGCCACCAGATTTCCCCGTACCCAATTCGGATGCCTGCCGAGTTGAGAGATCAGCTTGAGGAGAGCGCACGCAAAGGCTCGCGCTCACTGCATGCCGAGATCATCTCCAGACTCACCACCAGCTTCTCGCCTCGAACTCTAGATGAGGTTGAAGTGGCAAAGGCTGATGAACTGGACAGGGAAATAGCCAGGCTTAGCATGGAAAGCTCGAAATACAGTCGCGCGCTGGATTTACTCATGACCAAGGCCAAGGCAGCCGCCGGCACCGAAGACGAAGACAGTTTCGGCCCTCAGATACTTGAAGTGGCGGAGGCTCTCGGCAGAACCGAGCGCGAGAAGTTCCAGGCCATGATGCGCCGGGAAATGCTCGACTAAAGGATTCCCCAGTCCTTTGCCTGCAAGCCCAAGGACTGGGAGAGCGCCAATCTCGGCGCGTTTATGACCTGGAGGTCGGTATGAGCAGCTTTGAGGGAGCCCTGATTAACCATAGGGGCGTCACGTTTGCAGTCGTTATCGTAAAGCACCACTACACATCGTCATCTAGCGCAGCGCAGCCGGTCCGCGAATCGTTCCAGCCGCACTTTCCAGGAGTGCCCGTTGTTCTGGCGTCACAAGATTCGCGGGGAACCTTCCGGTATCACGGTCGGCAAGATCTGGCCAAACTCCTTGCAGGACTTCAGCCTTCGCAGATTCCATGGCGCAAATACCACACGTAACTGAGACCATTTCGAACTCGGCTCCCGTAGGCGTGAATATGTTCATTTTTGCTCCTGCGGGATGTCCCGCGCTGTGGTTAATCTTCATCACAAGCCGAGCACCCGCGATCACTTGGGCATTGAGCTTTCCTGCTGCTCTGCCCATCTTTTGCGGAAATCGTCATCAAGGGCGAATATCACTGCGTCAAACTCTTCGCGGGAATATCGCTCACCGTAGGCTGCCAGGTAATCACTCAGATCCCGAACAGAGAGAGGTGCCGGAACACCGCTCATGCCGACATACTGCCGGCCCCGACTGATCACGTAATAGGCTTCCAGCATATCGGTGGTTGGACCGTCCAGCTCTGGCGGCTCAGGGATGTAAACCCTCAGCTTTTCGTGGACTTCTCTTTTGCGCTCGTTTTCCGGGCCCGCCCACTCGGCTGCCCAGCGGTAGGCGGCAAGGGCTTTTCCACTGTTTCGGCAACCTGCTCCTTGTGACGTAGGGCGATGTCATTGGCAGCATTCAGCGCGAGGAAGTAAACCTCTGGCATCTGCTCGATCAAAACAACGCCGCGCTCCGGGGTATACGGCGCAGGTGCGTCTGGATCTTCTGCCTCTGCAACACCCTCCCAGTCGAGGATCAGGTGCTTGCATGCCAGCTCAACGAAAAGAATATCTGGATCTGGTATTTCAACCGATGACTTCTTGAGGATGTCGAACTCTTCAGTTCCTACGCCCATCTGGCGCGAGGCGAATTCAAGGTGTCGCTGAATCTGGCGGTAGTCGCTGGTGTAGCCTGGTCGAGCGGACGATCCGATCTGCAGGCGCAGGCCGGGGGCCGGCTCGATCCATCGCGTAGACACCGCATCGAGCGGATCTTTCTTTTTCAAAATAAAGGACATTCTGTACCCCAGCAACGAGGCCCTTTCAGGCCTCTGCATTATTAGCGGTTAAGGCGTAACAGCAGGCACGCGAGTAATCGTTGGCGGGATGCGTCGGGCCGAAACAGCCAGCTCCACCTCAATGATGTCGGTCGCACCACCGTCCGGCCAACTGCCTACCGCTTCCATTTCTGGCAGCAGCACCGTGTAAGCACCGTCAGCATTCTCGAGCGTGAAGCTCATGGCTACCGATTCGCCGGTACGCTGTTTGCGGTACAGGGCGTAGGAAGCGGCAGACCAGGCCACGGTGACGCTACCGGAGGCGCTGAAGGTTGTCGGGATAATGCTGCCGGCGAACGCATCACCCGAGCCCAAGCAGCGCTGCGTCTGGACTGCGTTATCGAAGGTCAGCGACATTGCGCTGATGCAGGTACCGTTAGCTGCCGAGGCGGCGACACCATCCAGGGTCAATGCGGTGAAGTTCTTGAAGTTGAATCGAGGGCCGTCCGGCTCCGCAGCGGCAGCACTGAAGAAGCTGGTGCCATCGGCCTTGTCTTCCCAGTCAGTCGCCGAAAACGTGGTGTCAATGGTGACATCGTTGTCGGTGCCGAAGGTGAAGGCCATCGATGCCACTTGTGCGCCGCGAGCAACTGACGCAACGGTCACATCGCTCGCGTAGGAGGCGATCGAGTAGCTGATGCGCTGATTACCCATGGTCAGAGAGTCAGCGGTCCAGCGCGCGCCGAAGCACGACTCCAGGAAATCATCGACTGCGCCGCCGTAGCGCCACTTCATACCGATCGCGCCAGCCACATCAACCGTGGTCGGCGTGGTGCCCTGACTCATTCGAGTCGAGCCAATTTCGTTGTTTTCTGCGGTGTTCTGGGTTGGGCCGATACCGAACGAGGTACGGATCAGCTCTTTCCAGCCAGTTGCGGGCGTGATGCCCTGGGTTACTTCTTCAACATAGGCCGTGGCGACCTTTGCTCCTGACGACATGGGTATGTCTCCTTTCTGCGGGCATAAAAAAACCCGCGCTTGGCGGGATTGGCTGGATCGAAGGGGAGTTTATTTCTTGCCGAACCCGGCAGGTCCGCCGCCGCACATGCAATTGATGCTGAATCTGTCAGCGCTTACCAAAAACTGCGAACCGATACCCAGTCCGACACCGGCGGCAACGTATTGCCCTTGCTCATTGACCTGCATCTTCAAAGACCACTGGGGGGCGAGCTTGGCCTTGATCGTGGAATCCTTGATTGACGTCTCGCTCACGAAAACAACGCCATCAACTACCACGAAGGGCTCTGGCTTCTCTGGCTTTTCCTGATTGCCGATGCGGCAGCGAACTGCGCCATCGGTAGTGATAGTCAGGACGCCATTGACCACCGAGGCTCGCGTACCGGAAGACTTCGCCTTCTCTGCACGATCCTGCGCCTCTTCCGAGGTCTCTCGCCGAACATAGGTTAGCGTGGTGCGGTAGTCCGATCCGTCGCGATCAAACGAGAAGTCTTCGGTCGTAAACTCTGCGCTTTCTCGGTACTTGACCGGGATCTTCGACAACTCGGCGCCGATGAAGGCATAACGCTCCATCGCATTGGCTGGAAGTTCACGATCAGGCCACTGACCGGCAGTTATCGTGACCAGTTTTGGTTGCGGCGACTCGATTCCGGGACCAGCGATATTCAGCTCAAACGATCCTTCATTTTCATACTTCCAACCGGATACGCCCGGCACGTAATCATGGCTTTGCATTGATGCTCTCCAGCGACCTCAGTAGGCGCGATAGGGAATTTTAACGTTGACCTGATACCAACCGTTGCCGTCATCGCCAAGGGTTGCGGCCGAGGCAGCGAAACACTCGAAACCGCTCTCGCTGAAGAATTCGAAGTGCTGCACCAGCGTATCGGCAGCCCGAGTGATGGCGAGCGTACCCTTGTAGCTGGGTACAAACAGTTGAATGATGATGATCCCGGTTCGCTGCACGCATGGCGACAGGCCGACTTCTGGCGTAGAGGACAGGCCAGGAACGTCGGCCAGCCTTGCCCAAATCGGCTTCCCGGACGGGTCGAATATCGCGTTGTTCGGGAAGTCGACGCTCGCCGCCGGGATGCCGGTCCATTGCGTCATGCGCGTGGTGACGATGTTCCGGATCTGCTCGAAGGTCATTGGTTGGCCCTCGCCACGCTGTTGAATGCCGCGCCGAACATGCCGACCGGTGCCTGTTTCGAGTGGCCATCTTCAAGGCGCTCGATATATGGCAAATTGTTCTGCAAATAAACAACCGTATACGGCTCAAGGCCACTCAGGCGCGTCACGCCCTCCAGGATCGTCGCTCCTCCGTCCTTATCAAAACGATCCAAGACCTGATAGACAGGAGAGCCAATGCTGATCTGGTTATTCGCTCTTGCGCGACCATAATCAACCGGCGTCCTCATAACCACCTCGTTCAGGCACTGAATCGCGATGGTCCTGACCTTCTTCGACAAGTCCTTCTCTACCACCCCCATAAACAGGCTCGGCGGGATGCTCCAGCCTCTTGCCATGCTCAAGCCCTCCGCAGGTGAAGCTGGTACGTCGCGCCAGTTGGATCGGGAAGAACCAGGTGGACGAGAAAGTTTTCAGTGCCGGCGCTGATGGTGTGGCCTACGTCCGGCACGGCGTCTATCTCGTTGCTGAGGATGACGCACTTCGCATCACCCACCTTGATGTTGATCCCGTCGATGCGCTCGACCTTGAAGCCGGTGATAACGCCCCGACCTGTGTAGGTGATCGTTTCAGCCGTGGTTTCTTCGGTGACCGGGTCAAAGACGCCGGGGCCGTTGTAGCTGCCGACGATCTGGCTCACTGCATCTTCCAGCTTTCCGTCAAACGCCTTGGACAGTTTGGTCTGAAGCTTGTCCTTCATGCCCATGCTCAGCCCCTCACCATCGGGATGGAGTTGGTGCCATTGACCCATGGATAGATAAGCGCCATGGCGAAGCTCTCCCCGGAAGACAGCGCGACAGATCCCTGAATGTAGGTTTCGCTTACAGAGACGCCGCCACCAGCCGATACCGTCTCGCTGATGGTCTCGCGCTCGACAGCCTTATATAGGGAGCCCGTCGCGGCGATTTTCGCAACTTGGGCGCCGGCCTGCTTGATCTCGGCCGGTACTTCGGCGGGAACAGGACGCTTAATCTTGCTGGTCAGCCAGGCATTGGCCTGCATCACAGACAGAACCGGATCACCGGCACCCGCCCAGCCCGACCCCAGCAATGTGTCAACGTCTGCAACAGTGATGAAGTCGGTCATGGGTTATTCCTGGACGGCCTTGTCGAGCAGTTCAGCAAGAGACTGCTTGTTGGACGAGGCTTCGAACTCAATGCCCTTTTCGGTCAGCGCAGCTTTGATCTGGTCGACGTTCAGGCCTTTTGAAGGGCGGTCGACCTTTTTGATCGGCTCGGGATGCTCGTACTCATCCGGTGCGAACTTGGCGTCGATGATCTTGTAGCCCTTCTGACGCAGCTCAGCCTTGCGCTCAGCGGTGACCGGGTGTTTCTCGTAAATGACTTTTTCGTCCATGGTGGACTCCTGACATGTAGGTCAGGCGACCCGAAGGCCGCCGTCCCGATTACTGAGCGGCATCGCCGATGGTGATAACGCCAGCCGAGGCCTTGATGCTGTTCGCAACCAGATCCCAGTTGGTGCCAGTGGCCAGTTCGGCGCTGGTTGGCGACTTGCCGCCGTTGGCGGTGTCCCAGGTGTAGCCCTTGAGGCCCATGCCGAAGGTGTAATCCGCCTGCATGGTGGTCTCGATGCGCTCCTTGCCGTTGGAGGTCTCGATGTTGGTGATCAGGTCAGAGCCATCCATCACCATCGCAGCGCCGTCAGCCAGGCTCAGCACCTTTTGCTTGTTCGGGGTGCCCGCCTCGTACAGAGCTGCGGCGTCGGTAATGATCACCGCCTTACCCAGGATGTCGACCACCTGCACGCCGCTGAAGGTGAACAGCTTCTCGGCGTTAACCAGGTTCTTTCCGATCAGCTTGTGGTACATGGCGCCGGTCATTACCTGGGCAATGAGACGCTGCGAAGCATCACCGAACAGCGCATGGGCGTTGTTGATGGCGACGTAGTCCACGCCGAGAGTGGCGGAAACGTCGTTGGTGGCGGTTGGCTGGTTGCCAATGGCGGCGACCAGGGCGGCGATGGCGGTGTTCAGCTGGTCCGACATGATAGCTTCGGACAGGTTGCGGCTGATCACTTCCAGGGCTTCTTCAGGGTTTTTCTGAACCCACGACAGCTGCGAAGGCTCCCACAGGATCGGACCGAAGCCGCCTGCGATCTTCACCGAGTCGTACTGCTTCTGGGTCAGCGGGGTTGCAGCCTGCGCGCCGTTGGCGGCATAGCGGTCAACACGGCGCTGAGCGCTGTGCAGGCCAGCCCAGAACGACTCTTGCAGGAAGTCTCCGTCGATACCTTGAGTGGTCAGGCGGATGGAGCCAGCGGAGGCGGCGTTGAATTTCTCAACGTCCTGCGCCAGGGTTTCGATGGTGGTTTTCTTGAGGTACTCGTTGAATACCTTCATGTTCGACAGGGACATAGTTGCTCCTTAACTTGTTGCGGTCATGGCCTTAATGGCTGCTACGCGATCTGCTTTGCTGCCGCCAAAGTCGCCCTTGGCGCCGGAATTTCCGCCATCACCGCCCTGAGCGCCGCCGCCGTTGGCGTTGGAACTCTTCAGGATGTGGTCGCGGTGCGGGTACTGCGAAACAAGTGTCTCGATGGCTTCGTCGAAGTCGGCCAGTTCGCCCGGACGGGAGCGGCTGAAAATCTTCTGGCCCTGACCGTCATAAGCGACGACCTTGCCTTCCTCGATCTTCAGGTTCTTGCCGAAAGTGGCTTGAACCATATCCACTGGCACGGCCAGCTTGTCGGCGATGTACTTCGAGCGGGCGAAACTGCCTCCGATCTTCTCGGCATACAGCTGCTGCTCAAAGGTCTGCACCTTGCCGTTGGCTTCATCCAGCTGGGTTTGGAAGGCCTTGCTGATTTCGCCCTTCACCTTCTCGATCTCACCGGCATCCACCAGTTTTTTAGCATCGAGATTGGAGACAGTCTCCAGCGCCTTGCGGGCTGCAGCTGGGTCGTCGATACCTTCGAAGGTCTTTACCAGCCCCTCGGCAGTCTCGGCGCGAGTGCGGTGCGATTTGGCCTCGGCGTTCAGCCGGGTGATGGTGTCGCGGGTGCCCACGGCATCGAACGCAATGTCCTTGCCGTCGTCACCAGTGAATACGGGCTTCCCATCCAGGACTTCCGCGTATTGCTTGCCATCCACTTCAACGATCTTGAGCTTCATTGTTTCTCCTAGCAGGCCATCCGGCCCAGTGCGCCCCGCTCATCCGAACAGACAGGCAATAAAAAGCCCCGGCGTGTGCCAGGGCTGAATGATTTGGTTTGTGGTTACTTGATACGCTTGCCGCTGATCACTTCACCGAGCGACAGGCCCCCGCGAACCCGGATAGAGTCGATTCCGTTAGCCTTGTCGCGGGCAACTAGAGCATCAGCAACTAAGTCAGCCTGATCGCCATTTGGGTACTCGCCGATCTGCGCGCACGATTGCCCGCAACCTCGAGGGCCGTCGCCGACGACGTCGTCCGTCTCGCTGACGAACATGGTCACGATGTGGCGTGTAACCGGGAGAACTTTGTATTCAATGGTCTTCATGGAGCCTCCAGCCTGCGCACAGGCCAAGTTGTGGGGTTGTTCGTTACAGTCCTGCTCGGCCGAATGCCTCTGGCACCATCTGCCGAAGCTGATCCAGCGTGCGCGGCTTGAAGTTGTTGCCGATCTGCAGTTCAGAGAACTGCTCAGGCGTCATACCGCCATCGCGGAACAGCTTCGCCCTGGACTTGCCGATGACCGCATCCTGGAAGGCGGCCGGCTGCGTCTTGATCCACTCGTAATAGGTGGTGTCGGCCTTGACCTGGCCGTTCATGCTCGATCGGTCAGCCAGCGCGCCAAGCGACGGCGCATCCTTGAGCAGCAGAATGAAGCTAGTCCGGCAGCGAACATGGAACGGAGGCCGCGGACCTTCATCCAGTGCGTATTCGGTGCCATCTGCAGCCCGGCAATAAGCGGTCGTGCGGCCGTCCAGTGTGGCGATGATCTTCACGCCCTGCAGGATGTCGCTGTTCTGTTTGGCGAACTGATTGCGCGCTTGGCTGGCGACGTGCTGAACCGCGGTGCGTGTTACGGCATCGGCGTTGCGGCTGGTGATGGCCAGCAGGCCGTCCGCATACTTCATATCCTTGGTGCCGCGCAGCGTGCGGATGATCTCGGAGTTAGTCTTGCCCTCGAACCATCCTTGCCGGATCGCCCCAGTGACGCGGGATCGCTCCGATTTGCTCCAGTCTTCAATGAAGGGAGCCAGCAGCTTGCCGCCGTCTGCACCCTTTACCCCAAGCGGCGACTTGAAGGCCGCTGTCTTGAGCGTTGAGAGCGCAGGAATAGTCGCGGTATAGCTTGGCGCCAGCGCGCCAATCACGGCCGCCTCAGCGCTCGCCTGCCAGGTCGCAACATCCATCAGATCAAGCTGCATCTGATCGGTGTATTCAGTCAGGATCCCACCCAGGGCGTCATCGACCTGCTTGAGCATTTCCTCGAGGCGGGCACGCTTGAACTCGGTCAGCTCCGACCCACCCAACTGCTCGCGCAATGAACGATCGATCTGTCGCAGGAACGGGGCGAACTTCTCGACCTCGCTGGACTTGAGGCTTTCCAGCAGCACCGCATTGCGGATCGTGTCGCTGATCTGATCGATACCCATGGGTTAATCGTCCAGGCTCACGCCTTTGCTTGGTTGAGTTTGTATGCGGGCGAACTCCTTCGGCCAGTCCAGTTCGTCGCTGATGGCGCCACGGCGCTGCATTTCGGAGTAGAGCGTTTCGTCGCTGAGCTTTCCGGAGTTGGCCATGCTGATCAGGTTGGGCAGGGACACTTCGGGCGCGAAGTCGCTGTCGAAGTTGCCGCGCATTTCGACGTGGCCACCGTCACCCAGGCTGCCGTAATCGGCCAGGATCTGGAGCAGCTGCGCGACACAGTCAGCGAACTGACCAGCCAGGCGAGCCAGCGGGGACAATTCCTGCGCTGCCTCCTCGTTGGCCTGTGCCGCCGTCTTCACGGCCTGTTTGTCCTTCTGGAGCAGCTTGGCCCCGGCCATACGCATGTCATCGACCAGATCGTTCAGCGAGTCTCGCCCGGCAGTGATCGCGGCACCGGTATGCTCGACGTACTTGGCGTTGCCGTCCTTCGGCATGCGGGTTGCACTGGCCGAACTGATGGTCAGCTGGAATTCTTCGTTGTCGGTGAACACGAAAAGCAGCGGGACGCGGGCAACGTGCAGCAAGTTGTCCTGGTCGCTCTGTGACTGCCAGTGCTTGACGTTCAGGTGAGCCAGTTCGAGCAGTGGCGGCTTGGCCGTCATCGGCCCGGTGCGGCCCGTGTAGAACGTCACCCATGGAATGTAGGTGAGGCTGGTCGAGCCCTGATCGTTTTGCTCCCATGCGCCGCCATTCTCGGCCTTTCGATAGGTGCGCCAGCTACCAGGCTCCAGCACGCGGACCTGATCCACGCACTTGACGCCGAAGTCACCGTCTGCAACCTCGACCGACTCCATGTATCGAACCTGCATCAGCTTGCCGCCGTCGAAGCGCCAGCCGAGCACCTGGCCCGGCTTGATGATGACAGCATAAGGGCGAACCCCTGCGGCTTGCTCCTCTGCGATGGTCTTGTACAGCTTGTTACCCTCAGCATCGAGGGTGGGCTGATGCTCGATCATTGCGTGACACAGGCCCTTAGCCAGAGACTCGCGGAACCACTCGACCGACCACGAATTGAGGTCATTGCCGCCAAGGTCGATGTCGGCCGAAAGCAGCTTGATCGGCTCAGGAATATCCTCGCCCAGCTGAAGGGGCTCAGCGAATACGCGGGAAGTGCTGCTGGCCACCGTCTCGGCGTAGGCCGGGAGCAGTGTGGATAGCGCCAGGCGATCCTTGTAGGTGTCGTCGGCTTCAGCTGGGTATTGCGGTAGCAGTTTGGTGCCGGCCGCACGCATTGCCTGGGTTCCACCCATCAGCGGGTCAACAATGTCCCAATAGCCTTGCATGCGGTCGACCGCCGGCAATTTTGCACTTGGGTCACTGCTCATATTCAAATTCTCAGGGATGTAGTGGTGGTTGGTGCGGGCTTGACGATCGGATACAGGAAGGCAAGCGGGTAACCGGCTGCGTCGTTCAAGTGGTCAATGCCGCTCGACTTGTCCGGCATGCCGTTCTTGTCGTAGGACTGCTGTTCAAGCCCGTCAGTCAGGTGCGGACAGCGATTCGTGTTGACCTTCAGCCGACGCTCGCCCTTTCCATTCAGGATCAGCGCATTCACGGCGTTCACGCGGTCTGCGATGGCCGGGTTTGTCGAGTTGACGCGAATAGAAAATCCGGCCGACCTGAGAATGCTCAAGTCAGACTCGCTGGCGTTCTTGCTACTGGAGTTTTGGCCCGAGGCATCGGGGAATATTTGGATCGGGTGGCCTTTGTCCTTGTACTGAGCCTTTATCAGCTCAGCCATGTAGGGCGTATCCCGACCATCGGTGATCTCGGCCACCGCCACGGGATGACCGTCACGCTGGACATAGACCACGCCGCTCATCTTCAAACGGTTAAAGTCCATGCCGATCAGCAGCGGCTCTCGGTCGCGCTCGACCTCATCCGTGTGATTCAGCTTTCGGCAGAAGTCCGGGTAGACACTGCCGCTGTTCAAGTTGGTGAACTTGCCCTCGATGTAAGCGGCAATCAGTGCCGGCGGATAGCTGTCTCTCAGGGAGTCGACGTAGTCCTCGGGCAGGAATGGATTCGTGTAGGTGGCTGCCTGAACCATCCGGTAGCCCGGCTTCGGGTTGCGCCCCCAGGTATCGAACACGAACCGGAAGCCTTCAGGAGTGGTGTAGGCCGACACCCGATTGAGCGGGTCAGCTCCTTCAGGCTGCTGACGATTCCGCGCAATGATCTTCTGCCAGGCCAGTCGCGCCTGATCCTTTTTGAGCGTGTCGATCTCATCGACGTGCGCCCGGTAGGACTGATAGCCGACGATACGGGCCGGATTCTCCAGGGTACGAAGCACGAAGTCACCACACTGGCCGGAGCTGGTGTAGATGATGTTCTCTTGCTTGTTGTACTTGTACCGGATACCCATGTCGGAGAGCTTCTCTTCCATGCGCGGGGCAAGGATGAGGCGCACCAAGTCATAGGTCGGCTCGTACAGCGCGATAAGGGCGCTAGACGACTCCAGGGCGTCACGAATGGCGCAGTTTGCTAGCGTTTCGGTCTTGCCCGTGCCGAAGCCACCAACGAACGCCGGGTACTTGTCTCTCAGCTCGTAGAACTCAAGCTGAGGCTCCGTCATCTGGAGCTTTAGGGTTCTGCCTGCCACGGACCACCTCAATTTCAATTCGGGCCACAGGCAGTTGCTCGGGCGGATTCGCCTTGAGCAGTTCGGCGCGGGTACGCTCCAGGCTCTCGATGCGAGCAGTCAGACGATCAATCAGACTGGAATAGTCCCGAACCTTGCTGGTCGTTGTTGTTCCGCCGTGCTCGCCCGTCTCCAGCTTCTCGCTGTCGATCTCCAGCTCATTGCCGAACTCGCTCTCGCGGCCCAAGGCACGCATAAGCCGAATGCGCGTCAGGCGCAGCTCATCGTCGACCTTGCCCAGCTCAATGCTGGCCAGCATGTCGTTCTCGGCATCAGTCAGGAACTGGCTGTAGATCGATCCAGGCTTGGCGGCGTGCTTGTTGCCCTTGTTGGCTTTGGCCGAACCGCCACCGTGTAACTTGCACCGCGAGGAACCCGGAACAGCGTGTCTCTTGCATGGTTCCCCGCCGCGCGTCTTAGCGCCGCACTGGGCCATGGGCGGACCTCATTCATGGGGTGTTTTCGCAGAACGATTCATTGAACGTCGTTCGAACGTCATTCAACGGTCATTCGGTATCTCGTCAGCGCACTCAGCGAATGCGCTCAGGGGATACGGTCAGTCGCTATCCAGCAACACATCAATCAGCTTCTGCTCACCCAGGCGCATTGCACCCAGGCATTGCAGGTCGTCGCACTTAGGGCCGAGCCCGAACACAGTCACCTGACCTTTCGGGCCGATCAGAGTCAAGGCGCCTACAGTGCATTCCGGATGGACACCAGCATCGAGGTCGTCAGCGATCTTGCGCAGGGTCTTGGCAGCGTCGCGCCATCCCTCGCGCTTGAAGTCGATCAGCTTGGCGGTCATGCCTTCACCATTTCGTGCGTCTGGGCGTGAGCCTTTCCGTGGAGGATTGCTACCACCAGACCTTGGGGCAAGCCGGCAGATTTGGCAGCATCGATTGCCTTGGCGACGGCAGTGTCCAGATCGACCACAGCCTTGTTGATGTCCGCGCTCAGCGGCAGCGCATGGTGCAGCCTGGTCACATTCGTCATTGATCACTCCGGTGTCGCGACACAATTTGCACTATCGCGAAACGTGTCGCGACCTACTTGCTCTGACTGCGCTTGATCTGCGCGTCCACCTGATCTGCGCAGGTGTCGAGCAGGTTGATGGCTTGGTTCTTCAATTCCCACAGCTGACCGTTGTCGGCGAGGTCTTCATCAGCTACCCGCTCACATGACACCAGCTCAGGGGGTTCGACTCTTACTGCCGTTGTCTTTGTTACCAGTGGCGGCTTTCCCGCGCAGGCCGTCAGGCAGAGGCTGAGCAGCCCAATCACGAACAGGCTTGCTGTTGCGTTTGAGTTCTTCAAAGTTCTTCTCCGCCTTTCTGGCTTTGGCCTGGCTGGCCTGTAACCGCTTGTTCAGGTCTTTCTGGTAATCGGCGTTGCGCTGGGCTTCGGCGCGGAGTGTGGTGATCGTGGCCTGGCTTTCGAGGTTGGCGTCGACCGCCTTCTTCTTCTCGCTGGCTTCGAATGCCACCTCCCCGCGTAGAGCGACGACGCGCGACTGCTGGATCCCGATGAGGAGCAGGCCGACCAGGGCGATGATGATTGCAGCAGCGAAGGCCTTCATGGGGCATCCGCCTTGCGACCGAGGAAGCGGGTCACCAGCTCGCGAATGGCTGTCACGCCGAGGAACCCAATAGTCCCTCCAGCAGCAACCGACAAACTGGAAGGCCAGGCCATCCACTCGATAATGCTGGACGCGACCAAGCTCAGCGAACCACAGATCAGCGCCTCGAACACAATCCGGCGCTTACTGGTTTCCTTCGCGTCGTACATGACTCGAAGCAACGATACGGTGATGGACATGATCACGCCCTGCCAGAGCGGATTGCTCAACGCCAGCCAGATCTTGGCCCATGTGTCTGGCTTGTCAGGCATGTTTGGCATCCGGGTTGCCTCCCTCTCGGGGAGATTGATAAATCCGGCGTCCGCTGCACTCCCAGCTCGGAGCAATGGGTGTGGGGAGCCGAAAACGAAAAAAGCCCCTGCGAATGCAGAGGCCCTGAATAGGTGCGCTCGTCTTTCCGAGCTGTCGGCCAAAGGCCTTCTCAACGTCGACGCCCCTTTGCATCGATCTCGCTGATCCAGTCTCGCGCCACCTCGCAGCATTGTGAGGTCAGGGTGCGCGGGCTGCCGGCGCTGATTCCGTACGTCGCACTATCCGGCTATCGACGTCCAGGCCTTCCCGAGGGCTGTCCTGGCTACAGGTGAAACTACAGATTCTTTTTGTGGATGCGCCAACCTATGGCGACACCGGGATGCAGATACTCGCCGGTGCGAGGATGGCGCGAGAAGTCAGTCTCGCCAACTTGGCGTGCGACCGCCTCCCAAGCCGTTCTGGCGCGATCTAGCAGATTGCTTTTGGCTTTCAGCTTCATGCGCTTCTCCAGAAGTTTGAATTCGAGGCAATAAAAAACCCGGCGCGGTGGCCGGGTTTCGAAGTTGTCGTGCGCTGGAGGTAAGTTGCGCAGTGTGGGAAAAGTACATCAAATTCCCCACCATAGCAACAACTTTATGCCGCATCCTCTGAATTTTCTGCGTGAATAACCTGCCAAACTGGCTCTTGAGCTTGGATATCCACTTCCTCGATGGCTTTTCGCAGGAAATTCCAGATATCGAGCCAATCGCGATCCCAGTGCTTGGGCTGGATAGCGATCCCGTACAGCTTCAACATGGCGTCAGACACTCGAGCCGGCCCCCACGCATCACCGCCGTTTGCCTCGGCCTTGTAGGACTGCAGGGCACAGGTGATCAGGCAATGCACCTTTGCCGCCTTGGAATCAGTCAGCGCACTGAAGTCAGTATCCGACCAGATCAGCTTCTCGGCGTTGAGCATGTGAACGACGGTCATGCACGGGTGGTAGAGGTAGTGTCCCAACTGCTGCACCTGAAATGGCAGCGACTCGATTGCCTTCTGCACTTTCCCCATGGTCACCAGGTGGGCAGCTCGATGTGTCGAACGGCCAATAGGCGTGCGGCGCGTTTCGGCAATGTGGATCTTCTGGCGCACAGCCATGATGCGTTCTTCCTTGTCCTCTCCCTGGGCGGCAAAGATGACCTCTCGAAGCGCAGCCTTTTCCTTCCGGACGACAGACGCGGATTTTGCCCGGTCAGCCGCGGCAGCACTGATTGAGGCGTTGGATTCATGCTGTGCGTCTGTCCACGCTTGACGTGCGTTGATCAATTTCATGCTGCCTGCCCCTTTTTCAGTTCTCGGGTCTTGGCCCGGTATTCAGCGGTGATCGCCTTGAGTTCTTCTACGGTGTGCTTGCGTGGTTCGTGATCGGCTTCAAGCGCTTCGACTTCCGCAAGGCCGATGCGGGCGATCAGCCCAGCGCGGAAGCTTTCAGAAACTGTCAGGCCCTTTCGGGCGTACTTGGACGATCCGGCATTGCAGCTTTTGCACTGCAACCAGATATTGTTTGGCATCAGCCTCAGCTCGGGACGTGCGCCCTTGCCGAGAAAGTGGCCGGCGTCGAACGCGCCGCCAGTCTTCCAGCCTTGAGCCGCAAGAATCGATTCCTGCGACTCGCCGCAACTGATGCAGCCGCTGCCGATGCTCAGCTCGTAGGTGCGCCGGTAGTCGCGCACAGCCTTTTCCGCGTCCTTGAGGTGATCCGACCGAGTCTTCAGCGCCTCCTTGCGGACCTGAATCTCGGCGCGTCCGATCTGGTCTAGCGCCTTCCGGGCTTTCGCCTGATTCACGTCCTTAATGGCCAGACCGCACTTGTATCCGCACACCGCCTGCCCGAGCCGCTGCGGGACGAATGAGTCCCCGCACGCTGGGTTCTTGCACTTCTTCGGCTTGGGCGCCTTCGATTCCTTGAGGGCTACGCGCATGGTTGCGGCTCCATGGTTTCCAGCCCTTGAGCGCGATCACTGTCGATGCCTTCCGCCCGCTTCAGCAGCGCATCGACAACCCGCGCGTCTACTCCCGGGGACGACTCGTAACTTGCGACCGCATTGCGTATTTCCTGGGCTTTTGCATCCTGCCAAGCTGCATGAGCCTGTAATGGATCATCGAAATACCCTAGGTAGCGACGAACTCCGTTGATGCGAATTTTTGATGCGAATTTTCTGTCCCGAATGTTCCAGCTGACTCCAACCGGCCAAGCTCCGCGCGCGCCGATACATGACGTGAGGATGGTGTTGATTCTCGCAGGCACAAAACAGCAAGCCTCTCTCGAATAGGCTTTGTTTCCTGCGATGATGATGTCCTTATCAAGCTGGTAGCTGTTTCCGTCGCCGTCGCGCATGTGGAAGCCGGGCTGCACATTTGCCCAGTCCGCAAAATCAGCAAGATCCTCAAAATCGCATGTAGATGATTTGTAGGTCGGCCATTTTTTAGATCGATCACCATCGGACTTACACCGTCGATTAATGTCCTTCCAAATTGTACGAATCCGTTTATCAATCATATCGGCCGCCCCATTTGTCGGACTCAGTCCAGCGAACGTCATGCTCGGCGCCGAAGGCATGCATCAGCTCGAACAGATCGCTGAACCACTTCTGGGATTGCTTGCGGGTCGATACGGCCATCACAACGAAGCCTCCGTCGAGGCCAGGCTCCGCGCGCTGTTTCTCCAGCGAGGCACTGAAAAGGCACTTCCAGTCTTCACTGGTCAGCTTCTTGCCGTGCCAGATGACCTGCTCAGATACATCCTTGAGCATTGCCCACATCTTCCGGTTGCAGACGTCGGGGCGCTTCTCGTCCTTGATGACCACGACCTTGGGTTTGGTGAAGTCGGTTGCGTGCAGGACACCCATCAGACGGCTGATGTCGCGCTGGCTACGGATTTGGAACTCGTTCATGACTGCACCGCCTTGCGCCGGGCGTCGTGAAACGCGAAGACTTCGTCCATGCCGTTGTTGACCGCGACTATCTCCCGATCGAAGTAGGCCTGGCTGTCCACCTCATCTTCCGGCGGAAGCTGGCCCGGGCCGACGAGCGAGTTATAAATCCATTCCATGCCAGCCGCCGGCCCTTTGCCGTGTTCCTCCTCGATCAACGCTGAACGCATGGCGAGGATGTAGCGCCCGAAAAGCAGATCCATTTCCTTGATCCGCATGCGGGCGACTTCGTTCTCCTCCAGCAGCTCCAGCGCCACCTCCTCCACGGTCTTCTCCCCGAGGAATTCGCCGAGCGCTTCAGCGTTCTGCTTCCACTCCCCGCAATCATCCTTCCAGGAGGCGACTTCACTCCACACCAGCTTCTGGAGTTTTTGGTTGTCGATGGTCATCACTTGCGCTCCCGTGCTGCCAGCATCTGATCGGCGAACTCGTAGGCTGCCCACGAGTAATCCCGCATGTTCACGCAAAGCTTGTGTGTGCCATCCACGGCCGTGAAACTCCAGCTGCCCTTAATGACCATTGCGTTCAAAGCCTGCATGGCGATCTCATCACGCAGACGAACAAGGTCTTCTGAGGCCGGCGTCAGTTTCTTCAGAGGGGTTGTCATTGCGAAATACCCTTCAGCAGTTCCTGCAGCTGTTTCAACTTGCCCACGGCAGCAGCATTAGTCTCGCGCTCAGACTCAACCGAAAGAGCTACCTCTTCGATACGGGTGGCCAGCGCCTTCATGCGCTTACTGAAGTCATCGGCAAGGCTCACAACTTCGCCGGAAAGGCTCGCCAGAACATCCAGTGCACCTTCGGGCTTCTTGATCGAAACTACGGTTTGCTTGGCTACCTGGCTCACGGCTTGCTCCTTTTGAGGTTTTTTGGTTGCTGCGTCACGCTGAAATTTGCCGCCTACAGGCTCGCGGATCAGGCCAGCCTCTTTGAGTTCGCCCAAGGCGCGGCGAATTGCGTAGGGCGATGCGCCGGTCGCCTTGGCATTGGATACGGCGCCATGGATTTCGTGATTGCTCCAACTCGTCTGGATCGGGACGTAGGCGAAAATCTTTTGTGCTATCGAGGACTGGCCAGCGAGGATTTGCTGCTGCCTGGACTCGTTCATTGCGCCGACCTCTTCACTTCCAATTCCTGAGCCTGCTTGATCAGCATCGCCCGGCGATCCGCCAGCTCATTGGCTGCCAGAATTCGCAATTCTGTTTTTTCCTCGGCCGACGCCTGGCGCATGGCGAGCATCGAATCCTTCACCGCGGCGAGCTTCTCGCGCAGCTTTGGCGAAGGCCGTGCAACCTCGCCGGTGAGCAGCGCAACGACGGCCCGACCGTCTTCGGTGACCGGAGCGATACTCAAGTCGGTCAGGTACTGCTGAGCGCGCTCCTGAGGGATTCGCTGCATCTGCACGGCTTTGGTAATCGCCTGTGTGCGGCGGTTGGCATCGAAGCCGACGGAAACATGCCAATTGACGTGTTTTTTGTCTTCCCGAGCCTGCCCCACCAGACGTTCGTAGGCGCTGATGAACGCCATACGCGCGCCGACCTTGTCGCCAGCATCGAGGACAGGTTTCGCGGCAGCCAAGGCCAGTTGGATTTCATCGGTCAGCACCACCGTTTCAAACTCGTCGTTCGTAGTCATGGCAATAGCCCATGCTTCATCCTTGCCGGGGCGGCCGTCCTCGGCGTCGATCCGTTGCAGCACGGCGGCCAAAGTTAGCTTGCCTGTCAGTTCGCGGCGGCACGCTTGCAGAGCCTTGCGAATGTCTGCGGGCGGATACACGGACAGGTCTTCGGCCATTAATTTGGCGGCGGTCGCACTGATGGTCTGGCCCAGCGTTTCAGCAGTGGCGCAGATCGCCCCCGCCAGTTCCGCGATGTCGTCAGAGGAAAGCATTGCGTTCACCCCCTTCACGAATGATCCGCCCAGCTTCCTGAGCGGCGTTGATGTTGGCTTGGGTGTCTTCGATCTGGCGGGCTGTTCTGCCATTCATCTGGCGACCGGTTGCCCATTGGGTGTGGAACGCTTCGGCTTTGGCGAGCAGGTCGCCAATGCTGTGCATGTTCGCCAAGATCCGGGAATCGTTGATGGTCAGGAAGTAGGCCGCTACGTGGTGGGCAACATCGATGCCGAGGCGGTCGATTAGTTGGCCAAGCTGGCCACCAACCTTGGCGTTCCACACCGGCCAGGCGCCGTGACGCTTTCGGTAGGCCATTGCGTAGTTCGCCCAGGTCTTGAAGGTTTTGCATGACTGGTCTTTCGGGCCCGGCATATCGGCAGGGATTTCACACCGCGGGGCGGCGTCCGAAACCAGCACCAACGCAGTAGGTTGCGACGGCTTTGCCGGGGCGTCCTGCAAACTCTGACTGGTGCCCTGATTGGTACCCTGATTACTGGTACCCTGATTTGTCGGAGATTTATCCGACCTTGGCTCGGATTTTTTTCCGACCTTGCTCGGATTTTTATCCGAGGTAGATCGGATATTTTTCCGAGGTGGCTCGGATTTTTTTCCGACCTTAGAACTGGCCTTCAAGGTCGGATATTTTTCCGACCCATCAAGTTTCCTGTTCCACTCCCTGCCTTTGTCGGTCAACTGAATCAGGGTGATGCTTGATGTGCTGGAAAGGTTGATCAGTCCAGCCGCAGACAGCGCCTTAAGCATCCGGTAAGCGGTATCCGGCTTATCTGTCAGTAACGGCAGCTCTTCGACGATCTTCGCCTTGCTCAGGGCGTAAAAATCCCCCCCTTCGGTCTTAATCAACTTCGCCCAGCTCGGGCATTCGTAGACAAACGCGAACAGCAATGCCTGCTGGCAATTCAAACCCCAGTCGAGAGCCTTAACCTGATTGATGGTGACTGTGAACTGCATCAGTCCTCCTCCAACTGGTCGACGTGCTGCACATGCTCCATCCAGCGCTTGGCCTGATGAAAGATCGCCTCGATATCCCGCTGGTTGAAACAGCGCATGTCGTTTGGAACAACCTTTAGCCCAAGCACCGCGAGGATCTGACAGAACTGCTCGAACTTCTCCGGCTTCATGCGGCTAATTGTTGCCTCGTCGACACCGACTGCAAGCGCAACAGGGGCGTTGCCGATAGATGCAAGGTGCTGCATGAGAACGCAGTAGTTCTTGCGGGCCCTTACGGTCTGCTCTTGGTTCAATGGGCTCGTCGACATGGTTAGGCCGCCGACGCGAGTTCTGGCCAAATCACGGTCCAGTCATTTGGGCGGAGCGATTTGCGAGTCAGTAGGCCGCAAGTTTCCCGCTCAAGAGACGAGGCCACGCTGGCGGACGCTTGTTTGTTGCCGTAGGCAATTTGTTTCAGGTAGCCGCGAGTGGTCCCGGTTCTTTCTACAACCTCATCCGAGGCTGTCTTGAGCCACTCCAATAACTGCGTGTTTTTGGTTCGCATCACGATATCTCCTAAGTGATGCGCAATTATTACCGCTTGGTAACCAACTAATCAATACCGAATGGTCATTTACCTAGAAGTAATGGCCGTAGAGAATCGTCGAATGGACTTACGTGACGTGCGCAGGCACAACCTGCAAAAACTGATGGACAAAGAATTTGGCGTGGGAACGCGCGGTGCACAGTCTCGGCTGGCGGAAAAGCTCGGCAAGCCGCAGAACTATATTTCCCGCTGCCTCTCTTCTCCCGATAAAGACGGGTCGAAAAGCATTGGCGAAGACATGGCACGAGAGGTTGAGTCTGCTTTCGGCTTACCTCGCTATGCCTTAGATAGCATCCAGCTAGATACGAACGAGACCATCAACGTCGAAGGCTTGCCATCGGGATTAGCGCAGAAAATAAAAAGCTACCGCTCCGTTGTCGCGGTAAAACGTTTTGATATTGCAGCATCAATGGGCCCAGGAACGGAGCCACCAGAAATGAACATGGTCGTTGAGAACATGAGTCTCGATGCGAACTGGGTGCGCCAGAATCTGACCTACACCAAGATCGATAACCTAAAACTCATTTCTGGGCGCGGCGACAGCATGGCCCCCACTATAAGGAGCGGAGATGCTGTTTTGGTTGACTCGGGTGTTACGTCGGTTGAGTCAGACGCGATTTATTTCTTTCTTATGCGCGGTCAGCTTCAGATCAAGCGCATTCAGCGTGGACTTGATGGTTTGACGATCATCTCCGATAACGGGCAGTACCCGCCTCTGGAGATACCAGGCGACCGAGAGGGCGACATCCAGGTGCTGGCACAGATCATCTATTGGTGGACAGGCCGGAGCTTCTAGTTATGACCCTCACCAATCCTAACCAAGAACTTAAGCGCGACCTTCAAGGCACCAGCTCAGACCTCAAGTGGTCAGCGGTCGAGCTTATGCGCATTGCCGAGCGTCTGAGCCTGGCCGGGAATGAGGCGGACGCCCAGGCAGTGATCAGGATCTGCGTAGTAATGCAGGCGGGGGAAGATCGGCTGGCGGGTTATGCGGATGAGGTTAGGGATCAGCGCATCACCAGGGCGAAACCGGAGTAGTCGGTTTTTTATAACGTATGCGAGCAGCCCAATGAGGGCGCCAAGGGAATGCAGATGCGGAGCATTGCGTGAATGGCAAAGCCGTCAAAAATCTCCTATGAAGAAGCAATGGCTGGACTTGAGGTAGAAAAGCATTGGGTTGCCGGCGACTCCATTGAATGGGTTCAAACATCGGTCAAGCAGTGGCCTTCAAGCTTCAAGTTCCGGACGGCACTTCAAGTGGGCAATGTGCGCCCAGAGGGCCTATTCCTACAACTCGACTACAAGCCAAGTCTAATCCAGGATGTGCCGGACAAGCTTTATATGACCCTGCTGGTCAATAATGCCCGCGTCTTCGGAATAGATGAGAACGGTTCCGCGAATCATGTGAACAAGGTCGGCATTGGGAGGGAGTTCTTCATGCGGAAGATTTCTCACCCCCACATCCATTTGCCAGTCCCTGAGGCATCGTACGGGTACATCGAGCCTCTCAATGCACAGCCCGTCTCAAGCCTGTGGCAGGTATTCCTAAGTCGTGCCAATATCATCGGCGCACCACCATTAAATCTACCAACGGAAAACGATGAGCCACAAATGAGGTTGATATGAATTGCACACATATTACCGAGGCCTTCGGTCTAGCGTGTACGCATATCAATAGCGGCCTCGTTTACCTGGAAAGCCCAATCTCCCTATCCTTCGACGGCACCCTTATCGGTGCTTATGTGCAGGATATTGGGCAAGGCCGGGTTCGGATCACCGATAACGCGGACACTTTATTTCACGCCATGACTATGGGTGTCAGCCCAAATGCGAACAAGGCCGCGAAACTGGCTGCCATCGCCGCGGATTGCCACATTGCCTTATCCGAAAGCGGTGAGTTGCATGCGTCGTGTGCCGAAAAAGATGTACCGTACTACATGGCTAGATTTATCGAAGCGGCGAGCCAAATCAGCCAAGCTTGCGATGCTTGGCGACCTGCGCCCATATCCAAATTTGAGAAGATTGTTTCGAAGGCTCTTCGCGCCGGGTTCCCCAAGCGAGTGAAAAGGGACTATGAGGTTCAGGGCGCGAGCGGCCACAACCTTAAGTTCCAGTTCGCGCTTGACGTTGAGTCTGGCAATCCGCAGATCATTCAGACCGTAAGTGCTCAGGATGACAAGCCGCACTGGCTGTCCGTCTACAGCACCTTAGGTAAAATGGTTGATCTGAAGAATGCCGCACCACAAGCAAGACGCCTGGTGATTTTAGAGTCGGCCAACCCTCAGGACGTTGGTAAGGCAGCTTCTGCGCTGGCAGAAAGCGCAAGCGTTCTGGTTTTCAAGACCGCGTCTCAGCTTATAGAAGACATAAGGTCGCTCGCGGCCTAAATTCGAAAGCCCGGCCCAGCGCCGGGCTTCTTGTTTCTGGCAAGCGCCCTGCTCTGCTATGGTGGCGCCCTCAGATCGCAATGGAAGCATCGAAGAGTGGACACACTGAAGATCCTGGCGGCCGCCATGCTGTTGTCAGTTAGCACTCAGGCCGTATCGGGTGATGGGGCCAACCCTATCGCTGCCGCGATATTTCTCACAATCTCCGCGCCAACCATTTTAATTGGAGCGACCACATCCCTCACGACTGAGCCGCCTGAGATTTTCAAGTCGGCCAAGACCGACGCTCTGGCGTTCATTGGTTCGGACGGCGATATCCGTGGTGCGGAGTTTGAGCAGGCCTCCAGGTACTACCGCTCGGCCTACCCTGCACCGCTGATGTCAGACATGCAGCTCGCACAGGCGATCGCGACTACCTTCTGAGCGCCGCGTGGCAGTCACCCTGAAAGCGCCAGCTATCCAAAGTACGTGTTGCGTGGTATCAAATAGCTACCAACGAGCTTTCATGAGGAAAATGAGATGGGAGTCTTCGGATTGGCGTTGCTAGCACCTACCTGCTTAGTCAGCTACTTCATCAGTAATGGAAATAACGGGGTCGCCATTGCGGCCAATATCACCTTCTACGTCAGCGCGATACTCATTTACCTGTTCCCCTCAATTTGTGTTGCCTTATCTGAGTCAAGTCAGCCGCGAAAGCTTTTCCTAATCAATCTGTTCCTTGGGTGGACATTGATCGGCTGGTGCTGGGCTTACTACTTGGCCTTATCTGTTCCGAATGACCAGGACGCTGAAGAGGAGCTCCAACGCCAGCCATAACCCAGATCGAAAGATCGTAGCCCCAGCCTTTCTTGTATAGCCCGCCACTGAGCGGGCTTTTTTGTGCCCGCGCGAAAATTTATTACCAAACGGTATTGACTGGTTTTATTACCGTACGGTAATGTTCACCCATCGCAGCGACACACAGCCACTGCGAAGGGCCTCAACAGACCCGCCGCTCTTTCACAATTTGGAATCTTCGCGGATCGATCCCCGGAAACGGGCATAGCGCGAAACACAAACTTCGATCTCCATGCAGGCTCTGGAACCTGCCGGACTCCCCATATGGGAGGACGCCAAACCATGCAAGCCAGCCGGCGAATAACACCGAACACGAAATGTGTGACGCCGGCCAGGTGGGGAAACCGCGGCGCCGAGCATGGGATGGAAATCGAACTCTGGCAATTTTTGCCATGGTTCAAAAACAGATTTCACTGGCTGGCCTTGGCGACAGGGCCAGACGGGAAATCAACGAACAACGGAGCAAGACGAGATGGCATTCCGCGAAGACACTAAAGTTACTCCAGCTGAGGCCCTGTCTTTCGACCTGGTGCCCGAGACATGCCCAGTGATCGAAGCGGCTTTCGACAAGCTGTCGCACGCTCCGTCTCAGGAGCTTGTCGAGCAGGTGCTTGCGTTCAACGGCATCGAGTGGAACAGGAAGCTTCACTTTGCGATTGCCGAGATCTACGGCAAGCACACCAGCACGGCACGCTGCGAGATCCGCGATACGGTTCTGTTCAAGGGGACGTTCCCCCTGCGGCTCGCCCTAGTAAGCCTCATCGAGAAGACCATGCCAGGAGTTCAGCCAGAAAGCCGGTACGCGCGCTGGCTGCGCTCAGGGTCATAACCAACCATCGCCCACCTCAAGCCCCTTAACTGTGGCTTTATATTTCCAATCCTCTCTATGAGAGCGCATCGGGGTGTGATCGGAGCGTGCCCAAGTGGGCTGCAGCGCTAGGATCGCAAAGACCCGTGAATGTCCTGAGCCGGTATAAGCGAGACGGCCAATACTACAAACGCGGCGGGAACCAAGTGGGGGTAGCGCCCCGGTGTTCCGATCACACCCCGATGCGGACGAAAACGCGGCCTGTAACCGCCCACCTGCATCTCCACCAACTACCGAGGAATGCTCGGCAGTTGCCTTCAATCAGAGGAATGGCAGCCATGTAAACGTGAGCGATTCACCTGCGCGGCGCGGCAAGCCTGAAGGCCGGCGCCCATCACCCATACAGGCAGCGGACAGTAGGCCGTCGATGTCACCGCGCATCGGCCGAACGCGGTAGGCCACCCCAGCGCTCGAAGACAACTTGATGCTGCAAACCCGGTCTGTCGCCAGCAGCGAGACCGGGCCACCCTCCCCCGACACCAAAACGCTTCCGAAAGGAGGTGGCGATGATTGTGCAAACAAAAAACTGCGGAAAATGCTTTCGAGACCTACCAACTGAGAAATTTTACAAAGACCGGTCTCGAAAAAGCGGATACGGATCGTATTGCAAATCATGCGATCAGGCTCGCAGCAGAAGAAAAAGAGACCTCCCTTCAATAGATCTCTGTGCATTCGAATTACGCCAGATTTACGAGTATCGCGCTGACGATGGAAGTCTTGTCCGAGCATCAGGAGTAGCTGCTGGCACCCGCGTCGGCTCTTTACGATATGACGGATATCTCACCACCCGGTCAGGCAGAAAATCACTGTACGTGCACAGGGTAATCTGGCAGATCCATCACGGCGAGATCCCGCCAGGCCTTCAGATTGACCACATCAACGGCAATCGGACGGATAACCGGATTGAGAATCTACGCACCGTCTCAATCACGGACAACAACCGTAACGCCAAGCTTCAGCACCTCAACAGAAGCGGCATTCACGGCGTGTACTTCCTTAAAAAATCATCGTCGTTTCGAGTGACGATCGGCGTTGACGGCAAGTGTCTGACTCTCGGGCACTTCAAATGCTTTCTTGATGCTGCGGCAGCGAGAAAATCTGCAGAGCTGCGTTATGGGTTTCACCCAAACCACGGTCGCTCTGCATAACCCCAGTTTGCACTCCCCTCCGCGCCCAACGGCAACCAGCGGAGCGGATGAGTGCATCCGAGTTTTGTTGGATCAACACCCGCCGCTCTGGAGGCAACCATGAACGCAGCAATGAATATCTGTCAGTCCATGCACGATGCGAAGTTGCCTCCGGCGGTGAGCGAACCGGACGATCAGCGCGAATGGCTGGAAAGCGCCGCTGAACAGCTGGTGTGCGGCTCGGATGTGGAATGGAAGCGCCGGTTTGGCCCGGCGCAGAAAGTGACCTCAGCGCAGTATGCCGAACACCTGCAACTACACCTGAATCAGCGCCAGATCGACGGGCTGGATGATCGCGATTCGTTCGCCAACCTAGTGCTGGCTGTCGTGGTCGGCAGTCCGGCCGAGGCGCTGACACACGCCAGGCACCTGCTGGGCACCGACAGCCCAGTCACGGAGTTGGAAACGATCGCAACCGGCCTCCTCCGTCCGCACGCCGCCGAAGCAGTAGCAGCTGAGCGAGAGGCTGTCGAGGACGACAAGTTATGAGCAATCAGGTAGCACTGGCCCGGCTGGGCCTTGAGATCGCGAAGATGCGCAAGTCCTACACACCAGTGCCGGATCGCACCTTCGTCATGGGCATGATCGAAATGGCGGAGTTCGCCGAGATCATCGACACCCGCACCGCCAACCGTTATCGGGATGCGCTGGACGCCAAGTTCGTCGAGCGCAACGCGCATCTGAAAGGAGTTTCGGCATGACCACTGCACCGGTTAAAACGCTTCTCGATGAGCAGCTGGAGGAGATTAAACGAAGCCTCGCAGTTATCGGTGCGGGCATCCCCCGCGAACTTCCTGTTTCGGCGCTCCCTCCTCCGCTGGTGGCGGCCATCAAACAAGGCCGCATCGCCGTGAGGGCTCGACCATGAATCTCGTCTACTGGGTTCTCGTTGCAGTTCTGGTAGCCGGTGCAGGGGCTTACGGCATCGTTCGCGATGGCCAGGGTACGTGCCAGGTGCCGCGCTCCACCACCTACCACGTGTTCCGATGACCAGCCTTCAGCGTGCACGCCGCATCCTGATTCGGCGCGGTTCGTTTCGAGTCCTCTCGATTTACACCTTCCTGATGCTGCTCAGCGCCCTCGCCGATCGCATCACCTCATAACGCACTAAACCAGCGCCCCTCTCCGGTGGCGCGGAGAACAGTCATGTCCGATAAAAACATGCAGATCTGGGACAAGGTCAGCACGACCGATACCCGATACACCAAAGCGGCAGAGGTTGGCGGGCAGAAGATCACCAGCCTCAACGGCACCGCGATGATCATGAAAGCGACTGAGGTTTTCGGCCCGGTCGGCATTGGTTTCGGTTGGTTGATCGTTGAAGAGCGCTTCGATGAGGGCTCCGAGATGGTCAGCGGCGAAGGCGACAAGCGCCTGGTGCTGGGCCGCGAGCTGAACCACACCATCAAGATTCGTTTCTGGTTCGAGCTGGACGGGAAGCGCGGCGAGATCGAGCAGTACGGCTGCACGCGCTACCTCTACAAATCGAAGTACGGCACCACCACAGACGGGGAAGCGCCGAAGAAGTCGCTGACCGACGCCATCAAGAAATCGCTGTCGATGCTCGGCTTCAGTGCCGACGTGTTCCTCGGCATGTTCGATGACCACACCTACGTCGAGCAGCTCAAGGAAGAACAAGCAATCGAACTGGCAGTGGACAAGGACGCCGAGATCCTGCGCCAGAAGCAGGAGCGACTGGAGTGGCTGAACTCGGCCGTGGAAACGATGGGCAAGGCCGTCACCGCCCACGAACTGAAGATGCTGAACGTCAAATACATCCGCGAGGCGACCCGCCGCAACGAGCCGACGTTTATCGCCCGCATCACTCGCGCCTTTGAAGAACGCAAAGCGGCTTTTGAGCCCGGCAAGGAGAATGCAGCATGACCCAGCTCTACGCACTGACCGGCAAGCTTGCCGAACTTCAAGGGATGGCCGACACCGACGACGAGGGCCTGAAAGAGGCCCTGCAGCACGCGATGGACGAGATCCAAGGCGAGTTTGAGGTGAAGGCCGACAACATCGTCATGCTGCGCCGCAACATTGAAAGCGACGTGACGGCCATCGACACGGAGATTGAGCGCCTGAAAGAGCTTAAGCGCATCAAATCCAACAGCGTTTCGCAGATCAGCGATTACCTGCGTCGGAACATGGAAGCCGCCAACCTCAAGTCGATCAAGCGCCCGCTGTTCACCATCACGCTGGCCTTGGGCAAGGAGAAGGTCATCGTCGACAACGAGGACGCAGTGCCGGACGAGCTCACGGCGGTGAGTACCAGTATCACCCCTGACAAGAACGCGATCGCCGCCAAGCTCAAGGAGATTCGCGAGCACAACGAAGCCGTGCGCAAGCGCATGGCCGCCGGCGAAGACGCGGAACACGAACTGCTCGAAGAACCTGCCTACGCGCATTTGGAGCGCGGCGACAGCTCGATCCGGATTAAGTGAGGCCAGCATGATCAGCAACCACCTCAACCTCGTCGAGCAGCACCGCCCGGACGCCGAGTCGATCGCTGACCGAATCGCGCAGTACCTGGCCGCCGGCGGGCGGATCGACCAACTGAAAAGCCCGCCGCGCAATCCGCTGCCACCGCCCCGCTCGAACAAAATAGACCCTGAAACGGTCCTCAAGCGGCGCCCGAAGCCGATATCGGCAGCCGCCCGCAAGGCTCTGCGCAGAATGGCGGACTCGGTATGAAGTCGAAACGAAAACCCAACAACGGTTTCGTCCGGGCTGAGCGCAGTTGCCGGGCGCTGCTGCGCACCAATCACGTCGCGGTAGTGAACATCGACCCCAGCGGCAGCCAGATCATGGCGAACTGGAAGAACTGCAAGCAGATCCGAAGTCTGGCGATCGCCAACGCGATCTTCGACTTCTCCTACCACTGGACGATCTATATCGGCGCCATGTGTCGAGACGAGCGCGGCGCCGAGTACATCAAGTCGGTGGAGATCTCGCCGGAGGGCATCTACAAGGTCGAGCGCCTGACCGATGCCATCGAGCATTACTACCTGGAGCTGCGCAACAGCGCGAACCCGACTCATCTGGTCGCGTCAGGCTGGATCGCCATTCCCGACGAGATATCGATGGACGAAGCCCAAGCTGCGAAGCTGTTCTACGCCGCCGGCGCCTGGCATCAGGTGAAGGTAGCGGCGTGAGACATCTTCGCACCCAACAACGCAAACGACAGACCTGGCTGGACTTGCCGGCCAGCGGAATTGAAGAGGTAGGCCATGGCCAAGAGCAACGCGGAACGTTCAGAGAAAGCCGCGGCGAAGAGGAAGAGCCGCGGCGAAGAAGAGATTCGGCTGCACTGCCTGCGCGGCACGCGCCAAGCACTTGCTGAGCTGATGGCCTGGAGCGGCATCGAGGAGCAGGGCGAGGCGATAACGCTGATGATTCATCACCTGCACGGGCTTGGCCCGGGCGGCGCTCTTCCTCTGCTTGAGCCACCTCAGCGACACAAATACGAAATACCTGAAAACGTGTCGCGGAAATTGAAACTCGCCCACGACCGCGAAGCCCTTCGCATCACTCACGACGAATAACCCCTACCCACGCTGCGCATCCGGTCACGGAGGGCGGCGCATACCCGGAGAAAACCATGACTCAACATGCACAACAATCCGTAGCCGCCGCCGACCTGCCAGAACGCGGTCAGCCTCTCGCCGGCGGCACCTTCGTCAATCGCTACTGGCTGAACGGCGAAGAGCGCGCCTTGGTGTTGCTCGACAACGAACTGATCGGCACCTGGGGCAAGTATGGCGAGGACATCGCCGGCGCGAAAAGCCTCAGTGACGGCGCCGCCAATACCCGCGCCATGGCCGAAGCTGGCAGCGATATCGCCGCCCAGGCGCTGGAGCTGGATGCGCACATCCCGTCCTACCTCGAAGGCGCTCTGCTGATGGCGGCGAAGTCCGAAGGCTTGGTCACCCTGCGCGAAGATCGTTGGCACTGGCTGAGTTCGCAGTTCTCCGCCGACTGCGCCTACAGCATGGACTTTGAAGATGTCTGGCTCGACTACTTCGGCAAGAGCACCGAGCGCGTCGCGCGCCCGGTCCGCAGCCTTCCTATTCAGTAATTCATTCCTTCATTGCTTTTATGCAGGCGATTCCCGGGAGTGTCAGGACGACGCTCAGACCAGAAGCTTGCCGGGTAGCGCCGGCGGCCTGCGCCCAATTCGCTCACAGGAGCATCCAATGCAAACGAATCAACTGACCACCTACACCCGGGGCGATCTGATGATCAGTAGCCCAGATGAATCGGTGGTGCTCAAGCTGGCTTCTCTGGCGATTGGCGTCACTCCGACCGCTGCCGCAAGCGACATCCCTGCTGTAGGTGAAATCTGGCCTGGCGAAGGTGGTGTGAATGGCGGTTTGTTCCCGGGCGACGGCAAACCCTATTACCTGATCGTGCCGACCGGTGCGGATGCTGAAGGCGAGTTTGAATGGGGCGGCTACGGCAACGAACTCAATGGCGCCAAGAGTGCCTGGGATGGTCGAGCCAACACGGACGATCTGATCGGCGCCGATGACTCCTACCCAGCCGCCCAGTTCTGCGCGGCCTTTGAGCGCGAGGGTCACAAGGACTTCCATCTGATGTCCCATCGCGAGGCTACGTTTCTTGAAATCACACTGGGCGATAAGGGTGTATTTAGTAAGCGCTATCACTGGACCAGCTCGCAGTTCTCCGCCACCGGCGCCTACGCCATGGCCTTTGAAGATGTCTGGCTCACCAGCCTCGGCAAGAGCGTCGAGCGCGTCGCGCGCCCGGTCCGCAGACGATTTATTTGATACTTCAATCCTTCATTCATGGGCGCGATAGCGCCCTCGCTTTTCAAGGAGGCCAGGATGGCCCTTCACATGGATCTGGAGATCCACAAGGTTGCAGAAGAACTGCTCGGCATGTCACTCGATCTGGTGCGAAACATTCCCCGCGATCTGAAGCAGGTCGTCGGAGCAAAGATTCGAGATGAGTGCCTGCAGGTTTTGGTGTTGATTGGTCGGGCCAACATGTCGAGAGACAAGCTGCCCCACCTCAACCTTCTGCTGGAAAGCATTTGGATGCTGAATTACTTACTGCGAGCGCTCACCAATAAGGCGCTCATCAGCAAGGGGCAGCACGCCAAAGCAATGAAGTTAACGGCCTCTGTAGGCCGACAGGCAAATGCCTGGAAGAAGTCCGCAACCGCGCCCGCTGCGTGAGGGCCAAGGCTCTCGCGTCTGTGCGCAAAATCTGGTCGAGCCGCTGATCTCTGGGTCACCGCCATGCACATAAAAGATACCGCCGGTCTAAAGCGTCCGCGCAGGTCTTGTGCAGTTGCCTTGCTGATCGGTTCCGCCTTCGGCAAGGCGATGTAGATAGCTCGATAGGTCGCAGTTCTCCGCCAACAACGCCTACAACATGGACTTTGAAGATGTCTGGCTCAACAACAACGACAAGAACAACGAGCGCGTCGCGCGCCCGGTCCGCAGATTTAAGTGTTGCACCCTTCCATTTCGAGGATCTTGTCCAAGCGTATTACGACTGTCGCCGGAACAAGCGGAACACCGCGAGCGCCCGGCACTTCGAGAAGGACATGGAGATCAACTTGCTGGAGCTCCACGACGACCTGATCGCCGGCACCTACCGGCCAGGCCGTTCCATCTGTTTCGTGGTTACCCGACCGAAAGCCCGCGAAGTTTGGGCGGCAGCATTTCGGGACCGCGTCGTCCACCACCTGATGTACAACCATGTGGCACCGCGCTTCTACGACAGCTTCATAGCGGACAGTTGCGCATGCATCCCAGGGCGCGGCACGTTGTACGCCGCGAAGCGCCTTGAATCGAAGATCCGCAGCGCCAGCCAAAACTGGTCGAAGCCGATGTTCTACCTAAAGTGCGACCTGGCCAACTTCTTCGTCGCGATCGATAAGCAGGTGCTGCGCCAGCAACTGGCGAAGAAGATCAACGAACCTTGGTGGCTGGCACTGACTGAAACGATCCTGATGCACGACCCGCGCGAAGACTACTTACTGCGCAGCCCGCCACATCTGTTCAATCGAGTGCCTCAGCACAAGCGTCTGACCGCACAGCCAGCGCACCTCGGCCTACCGATCGGGAACCTGTCATCGCAGTTCTTCGCGAACGTGTACCTCGATGCGCTCGACAAGTTCGCAAAGCACCAGCTCGGCGCCGATCACTACATCCGCTACGTCGATGATTTCGTGTTTCTGCATGAGTCGCCGCAGCAGTTGAATGAGTGGCGCGAGCAGGTCGAAGCGTTCCTGCCGAGGCTCGGCGCTAAGCTGAACCCCAAGAAGACCATCATGCAACCGGTGGATCGCGGCGTCGACTTCGTCGGTCATGTAATCAAGCCGTGGCGCCGGACAACTCGGAAGCGGTCGATGGCCCAGGCACTGAAGCGAGTCGCCACAGCATCCGCCGAGGATCTGCGCGAGACCGCAAACAGCTACTTCGGCCTACTTGGCCAAGCCAGTCACAGCCAGAAAGATCGAGCGGCCATCGCTCGCGTGGTTCTGCTGCGAGGTAACAGCGTCAACGCGGCACTGACCAAAACCTTCAAGAAGCGATAAATCACCATGACAACAGCAATTGATTTGTTCGCCGGGCTTGGCGGATGGACGGAGGGCGCCGAAGCGGCCGGCGTCGATGTGCTTTGGGCTGCGAACCACTGGCCAGTAGCGGTTGAGTGGCACAGCGCCAACCACCCGGGAGCCATCCACGTCTGCCAGGACTTGCACCAGGCAAACTGGGCGGCGGTACCTCGGACTGATATCGGTATAGCATCTCCATGCTGCCAAGGCCACGCAAAGGCCCGAGGCAAGAAAAAGGGGAACCCCGAGCACGATGCATCAAGGTCAACCGCCTGGGCTGTGCCGTCCGCTGCCGAGGTGCTTGAGCAGGACGCCTGGGTAGTGGAAAACGTGCCTGAATTCGTCGACTGGGTGCTTTACCCGAGCTGGGTCGACGCCATGCAGCGCCTCGGATATCAGGTCGCTCCGCACATCGTGGATTGCGCAGACCTTGGAGTACCGCAGCACCGAGTGCGCTTGTTCCTGATCTGCACGAAGAGCAAGGCACCTATTCAACTGCAGCTCCAGCAATGCGAACACGTTCCTGCCAGTAGCTTCCTCGATTTCGACTCAGGGAAATGGTCGAAAATCGAAAAGCCTGGTCGAGCACAGGCAACACTCGACCGGGTACGCAACGGACGCCAGCGCTTCGGAGAGCGTTTCATCATGCCTTATTACGGTAAAGGTTCAGGGCTGACCGGTCGCGATATCAACCGGCCGATCGGCACCATTACTACGCTCGACCGTTGGGCCTTGGTGCGCGGCGATGAGATGCGGATGCTCAGTGCAAACGAAGCACTTGCCGCAATGTCATTCCCAGCCGACACGCTGCGCCCTGATAACCACCGACTGACCATGCACATGGCCGGCAACGCCGTTCCGCCGCTCGCCGGCCAGAGAATCATCGAAGCGCTAAAGGCCGCCGCATAACCCACCCTCCACCGCCCGGGCATGCCCCGGCATAGGACGCCCCATGCTGAACATCTTCTGGCGAATCATCGCCAAGGTACTCGCGCGCCCGGCAATCGCCGACTGGCTTATCGCCCGCGCCAAGCTCACCCCGTACCAGCACATCATGTCCGCCGACGGCACCGAGATGTACATGGGCCGCTGGTGGCTGTTCAACCCGTACAGCCGGGAGACGCATAAGGCTGCGCTCTGGTGGTGCCCGTGGTCGTTACGAATTCACCACATCATGCGGCCAGATGAAGACCGGGATCTGCATGACCATCCATGGAACGCCCGGACGATCATCCTGCGCGGCTGTTACACGGAAGAGCGTCTCGAGCCTGCGAGCCACGTCGACATGCTGAAACCGGGCCCTCTTCTGTGGTTGGAAGAGCCGGATGATCTATTCAAGCTGTCAATGAGCACTCGAAGCCCAGGCGACACCGCCCGCCTCAACCACGGCGAATATCACCGCATCGACCAGGTATCACCCGGCGGCGTCATCACCCTCTTCATCACCAGCAAGTGGCGCGGTGACTGGGGATTCCTCGTAAACGGCGTGAAGGTGCCTTGGCGCACCTACACCGGTACCGACAATTGAACGGAGCCTTCGAAGTGAGCGAACTCAAAGTTATCTACCTCGGCCCGGCCTGCCAGGAGCAGGGCAAAATCGACGGCCGCGAATGGTGCCAGGACGATGTGTGGGACGCGTGCGAATGCGGGCATGAATCGGTGCGGTATGTGCTGGCCTCCGAATTCGACCGGGTCACCGCCGAGCGTGACGCCCTGCAGCAGCGCCTGAACGCAGCGGATCAGCGGATTGATGAGCTGACCGCCAAGCCATCCGGTGCCGAGCGCGACCGCCTGCGGGCAATCATCGAGAAATATCCGAACGGCGATCCGCTCGAATATGACGCCGCCGTGCGCACCATCCGCGAAACATCGAAGTAACTCCCTCCCCCTTCAAAGTCAGCCGCTATAGCGGCAAGGACGAAGTCATGTCTGAAGAAAAGAAACACACAGGGCCGGACCACTTTCGCTACATCGACCACATCGGCCCGGAAGGCGTAACTATCGTCTGCCGAAAATTCGTTGTGATCCGGGAAAGCGAATACTGCTACTGGATCGTTCCGGAAGGATCGGAAGGCTGGGCTCGAGCGAGGCAGGCGGCTACAGGTAAGACCTTCAAGGATGCAAAACGGGTGTCGAAGGATTCGTGGCGGCGATTCGCGTACCCAGATAAAGAAAAAGCGCTCTCCTCCTACAAGGCGCGCAAGAGGCACCAGCTTGGGCACGCCGAACTCGCCCTTGAGCGTGCGAAAGCAGTTCTCGCCGACATCAAGGAAATTGAGGCAATCAACGACGAGCATCTGTGCTCAGGCGGCGATTACATCAAACAGCTCAACTGGACGGACTGCTGATGGCTACCTCACCACAATCGAAAGATCGGCCGATCCTGTTCTCGGCGCCGATGGTGCGCGCCATTCTGGATGGCCGGAAGACAGTCACTCGCCGGCCGGTGAAAGGACTGAAGACCAACTTCCCGGTGGTCGCAGCAGCCGACGGCACTCCGCTCAGAACAGGCGCTTGCTGGGATATCGGCGGGCCAATACTCCACTGTCCATTTGGAAAGCCCGGCGAACGGCTGTGGGTGCGCGAGACCTGGTACTGCGATCACGACGAAGTCATGCGCGGCCCTTACCTCAAACCGGATGACTTGAATGTCAGCGAGGCACGCGACGACGGCACCCTGGTTTACGCCGCCGACGGGCTGACGCCGTACGAAGCCGATCAGCCAGTTTGGAAACCGAGCATCCACATGCCGCGCTGGGCCTGCCGCATCCTGCTGGAGATCACCGACGTGCGCGTCGAGCGGTTGCAGGACATCACCTGCGAGCAGGCGGTAGCAGAGGGGGTTCACCGAGGTCCGCTGCGTGAATGGTGCGCGAGCGACGAAGGCGGTGCCTGCCACAAATACCCGGTTCCAGCATTCCGCGACTTGTGGCAATCCGTCGGCGGCGACTGGGAAGCCAACCCGTGGGTCTGGGTCGTCGAGTTCAAGCAGGTGACGCCATGATGCTCAAAGCAGCAGCCATAAGCGCCTGCCTCTGGGGCTTGATCTTCCTCTCTGTTGCAGCGGTGACCTCATGAGCGACCATTCAAAACTCAAAGAGCTGGCCGAGGCCGCAACGCAGGGCGGCTGGCAGGTAATCGAAACCGAACTTCCGTGTCGCCTCGGCCGGCCGCACGTCGAGCGCCGGATATTCACCACCAAAGATCACCCGCAACTCAAGGCGCCCTACCCGGTAGTCAACGGTTCCGTAGCACTCGGCAACGACGAAACGCCAGTTCACCACATGGTGAGCATGACTGCTGAAGACGCGGCATTCATTGCGGCCGCCAACCCCGCCGCAGTCCTGGCTTTGATCGCCGAGAACAAGAGCCTGCGCGAAGACCGAGACGGCCTACTTGAAGCAGGAGCGCACCTACTATGATCTTGATTCCAATAGCCGCCCCGCTCTACATGGCCTACCTCATCTACAAGGGGCCGTGGCGATGAGTGCACCGATTGAACCGCAGGATTACCTGTACGGCGTCAAGGTCGTGCAGATCGAGGATATCCGGGTTGCCCGCGGCCTCACTCGCCGACCTTCATCTTCATGTACCCACAGGAAGATGGTCTACGACCACAACGAGCGCCGCATCTGGTGCAGCGACTGCGAAAGTGAGGTCGAAGCGTTCGATGCCTTTCTCCACCTGGTGGAGAAGTTCAGCGCCGCAGCGGGCCGGATCAATCGCCGCGCCGCAGAACTGGCCGAGGCGGAAAAATTCCAGATCCGCAGTCGCGCCGCCAAGGTGATGGACGAAGCCTGGCGCAGCACGAAGATGGCGCCGCTCTGCCCTCACTGCAATACCGCGATCCTCCCCGAGGACGTTGCCGGCGGCGTGGCAAGTACCTCGAAAGCCTTGGTTGCCGCTGCGCGTAAACGCCAGCAGCCGAACAAGCCTTAACCCCTCCCCCAACTCAACAGCCTGCCGGTGTACGGCGGGCGGAGCTATGCCCGTATGGCCAAGCAAGCAGCGAAAGACATTCTCGACGAAATGACGAAGGAAGATCTGGTGGCCTGGATCAAAAGCCACCACTTCTCGCGCCCCAAACGAAGCGATGTGCTGTATCTGCGCTGGGAGCGACAGTCGGCAGAGGTGCTTGAGGAAATGCAGAAAGAGAACCGCGCACTTGATGGAGTGGATTTTGGGGAACGCGACCGACTGGCTGTGAGGTTCAACGAGTCGAAGGATCCAGAAGAGAAGCTGCGGCTGATCAAGCTGATTGAGCCTTATGACAAAGCCATGTCAGACCACATCAAGCGGTCTCAGGGCATCGACAGAAAAAGCAAAAGAGTCGATGCCCTTTATGAACAGATCGACATCGAGCGCCAGAAAGAAAACGGGCGCCGATCCGCATAACCCATCCCCACCTTCTGCCGCCACGCGCGGCATGGAGCAATACCTCATGACAAATCGAAGCGCGGCCCAGGTCGCGCCCATCCTCCCGCGCTTCATTCGCGCCGGGGAAGCATACGGCTACCTCGGCATGTGCCGGGAGGAATTCAACAAAACAGTCCGGCCCAACGTCCGGGAATTCCCGATCGGGAAACAAGGCGTCGGCTTCGACCGAATCGAGCTTGATGAGTGGGCTGATCGCTATATCGAGACCATGGCAATTGAAAAGGCCGCGAATCAGGACAACAATCGCCCTCGCAGCGAGCGCCAGGGCAAGAAGAAAGGAGCAACGCCGTGGCCCAAAAAGCAATCACCGGCCTCCAGCAAATGCCGAACGGCATCTGGAAGATCGACAAAAAGTACAGAGGAGAACGAATTCAAGAGAGTACTGGCACTTGTAACCGCGCCGAAGCAGAGCAGTACCTGATTCACAAGCTGGAGCAGTTGCGCCAGCAGAAGGTGTACGGCGTCCGGCGGGTCAGGAGGTGGCGGGAGGCGGCAACTCGCTTCCTGCTGGAAGTGAAGGATCAGGCTTCAATTCACATCTCGGCCACCTATATGGAGCAGCTCGACCCGTTCATTGGCGATATGCCGCTGACCCACATCGATGACGATGCCCTCGCGCCTTACATCCAGTCGAAGCTGAATCCAGCGGTAGGGAAACCGGTGACGAACCGGACAGTGAATATCGCGCTTCAACGGGTCATCCGCGTGTTGAACCTTTGCGCGCGAAAGTGGCGTGACGAGGAACGGCGACCGCTGCTGGACGTGGTGCCGATGATTTCCCTGCTGGACGAGAAGACGAACAGCCGAAAGCCCTACCCGCTTTCATGGGAAGAGCAGTCGATCCTGTTCACCGAACTCCCGGCGCACCTTCAGACCATGGCTATGTTCAAGGTCAATACAGGTTGCCGGGAGCAGGAAGTTTGCAAGCTTCAGTGGAATTGGGAGATTGCGGTACCTGAGCTAGGAACGAGCGTGTTCCTGATACCTGCGGGATTTGGGGGTAGAAGTGCCAGGTCTGGCGTGAAGAACCGAGACGAGCGTCTGGTCGTGATGAATGACGTTGCCAAGTCAGTGATCGAGAAGCAGCGCGGCAAGCATCCGCTCTACGTGTTCCCGTTTGGCAAGCGAGATGGTGATGGGAATGAAACGACGGTTCACCGCATGAATGACTCGGCCTGGAAGAAGGCGCGGATTCGAGCGGCGAAGAAGTGGCAGGAGAAATTCTTGCGGCCGGCACATGACGGCTTTGCCAGAATCCGAATTCACGACTTGAAGCACACCTTTGGGAGAAGGCTGCGTGCGGCTGGCGTGACTGAGGAGGATCGGAAAGCGCTGCTCGGCCACAAGAACGGAAGCATCACCAGTCACTACTCGGCGGCGGAATTGGATCAGCTCATTGCGGCGGCAAATAAGGTATCAGCAACCGACTCACGCGCACCAGCGTTGACGATTCTGAAAAGGAGGGAGGCATGAAGAAAAGGCCAGGGTCACTTGAAAAGTCACTATGGCAAAAACAACAAAGCCGCTCGAAAGCGGCTAAGTCATTGAATTATATGGTCGGGACGGAGTGATTCGAACACTCGACCCCTAGCACCCCATGCTAGTGCGCTACCGGACTGCGCTACGCCCCGACTGATTCTGCATCTCGTTCTTCAACTCGAAGAACGCTCAAGAATATATCGCAAGCATTTGAAAACTGGAAGTATTCAAACGCAGCTTTTTATTTCTTGAGTACCACCAGCACATCTTCGAGTTCGGCGATCATCTGGCGGATCATTTGCTTGTATTGGGTGGTGTCATCTTTGGCTTCATCGCCGGACAGACGCAAGCGTGCGCCGCCGATGGTGAACCCCTGATCGTAAAGGAGCGCGCGGATCTGCCGGATCATCAGCACGTCTTGTCGCTGATAATACCGGCGGTTCCCGCGGCGTTTGACGGGGTTGAGCTGAGGAAACTCCTGCTCCCAGTAGCGCAGCACGTGTGGCTTTACGGCACACAGCTCGCTGACTTCACCGATGGTGAAGTAGCGTTTGCCCGGGATGACGGGTAGTTCGTCGTTATGACTTGGTTCCAGCATAAGCCTCAACTCGGGCCTTCAACTTCTGCCCTGGACGAAAGGTGACCACACGGCGAGCCGTGATCGGGATTTCTTCCCCCGTTTTCGGGTTGCGGCCAGGCCGCTGGCGTTTGTCCCGAAGGTCGAAATTGCCGAAACCGGACAATTTGACCTGCTCGTTGTCTTCAAGAGCGTGCCTGATTTCCTCGAAAAACAGTTCCACCAATTCCTTGGCTTCCCGCTTGTTCAGGCCCAGCTCTTCATATAGACGTTCCGCCATCTCAGCTTTCGTCAAAGCCCCCATACGTCACTTCCTTAACGTGGCGTTCAACCTTTGTTCGAGCGAGGTGAGGATATTTTGCGTCGTCGAATTCACCTCATCGTCATTAAGAGTGCGCGATGGATGCTGCCAGGTCAAGCCAACTGCAAGGCTTTTTCTATCAGGATCAATACCTTTACCCTGATATACGTCAAACAGCCTGAGATCTGTGAGCCATTCGCCTGCATTTTCACGGATTACGTCCAGTACAGCCGAGGCTGCAACGTCTTTGTGCGCGATCAGTGCAAGGTCACGACGCACTTCAGGAAAGCGCGACAACTCGTGGAATTTCGGCATTTTACCGAGTGCCACTTCAGCCAGAACCAGCTCGAAAACGAAGACCGGACGGTCCAGACCCAACGCTTTAGACAATTCCGGGTGGATGGCGCCGATGAAACCGACTTCACGCCCTTCCCGCTCAATGCGCGCGGTTTGACCCGGGTGCAGCGCCGGGTGTTTGCCCGGAGCGAAAGTGAACGAATCCAGTGCACCGGCGAAGCCCAGCACTGCTTCCACGTCAGCCTTGACGTCGAAGAAGTCGATGGTGTCGCGACCTTGCGCCCAGCCTTCCGGCAGACGGCTACCGCAGACAACACCGGACAGCATCGGCTCTTGCTTCAGACCTTCGAGCTGACCGACGAAGCGCAGGCCGCTTTCGAACAGCCGCACGCGATCTTGCTGGCGGTTCAGGTTGTGCTGCAGGGCCTTGACCAGACCTGGCCACAACGAAGAACGCATGGCAGCCATGTCGTTGGAGATCGGATTGGCCAGCAACAGCGGCTCGACGCCCGGGTTGAACAGTTCGAACTGCCTTGGATCGATGAAGCTGTAAGTGATTGCTTCCTGATAACCACGTGCGACCAGCAAGCGTCGCAGTTCCGGCAGATCGCTACGCGCTTCAGCCTTGGCTTGTGGCGCCAGACGTGCTTGCGGGTAACGAACCGGCAAACGGTTGTAGCCGTACAGACGGGCCAGCTCTTCGATGAGATCAACTTCCAGGCTGATGTCGAAGCGATGGCTTGGCACTTCTACGCGCCACTGCCCTGCTCCATCAGCAGTAATGTTCAGCCCCAAGGCGCTGAGCAGACGTTCGACCTGTGCCGAATCCATTTCCATGCCGAGCATCTGGGTGATGCGCTGCGCACGCAAGGTGATCGGCGCGATCGACGGCAGATGCTGGTCGCTAACGGTCTCGATGATCGGGCCGGCTTCACCGCCAGTGATTTCCAGCAGCAGGCCAGTGGCACGCTCCATGGCTTCACGGGCCAGCTGCCAGTCGACGCCACGCTCGTAGCGATGCGACGCGTCGGTGTGCAGGCCGTATGAACGAGCCTTGCCAGCGACGGCGATCTGATCAAAGAACGCGGATTCAAGGAATACATCGCGAGTGGTCGAAGAGACACCGCTGTGTTCGCCACCCATCACACCGGCAATTGCCAGAGCACGCGTGTGGTCGGCGATCACCAGCGTATCGCTACGCAGGCTGACTTCCTGACCATCGAGCAGCACCAGCTTCTCGCCCTCTTCGGCCATGCGCACGCGGATGCCGCCATTGATCTCGGCGAGATCGAATGCGTGCAGCGGCTGGCCCAGCTCGAGCATTACGTAGTTGGTGATATCGACGGCGGCGTCGATGCTGCGCACGTCAGCGCGACGCAGACGTTCAACCATCCACAGCGGCGTTGGCTTGGACAGGTCGACGTTACGGATCACACGCCCCAGATAACGCGGGCATGCGGCCGGCGCAAGCACTTCTACCGAACGCACTTCGTCGTGCACGGCAGGAACAGCAAGCACCGCTGGACGGGTGACCGGAGCGGCATACAGCGCGCCAACTTCACGGGCCAGACCAGCCAGGGACAGGCAGTCGCCACGGTTCGGGGTCAGATCGACCTCGATGCTGGCGTCTTCCAGATCCAGATACACACGAAAATCTTCACCCACCGGGGCATCAGCCGGCAGTTCCATCAGGCCGTCGTTGCCTTCACCGACTTGCAATTCGGCTTGCGAGCACAGCATGCCGTTGGACTCGACGCCACGCAGCTTGGCCTTCTTGATCTTGAAGTCGCCCGGCAGCTCGGCACCAATCATGGCGAACGGAATCTTCAGGCCTGGGCGCACGTTTGGCGCACCGCAAACAACCTGAAAGGTTTCCGCGCCATTGCTGACCTGGCAAACGCGCAATTTGTCGGCATCAGGGTGTTGCTCGGTGCTCAACACCTCGCCCACGACCACGCCACTGAATACGCCGGCGGCCGGCGTAACGCTATCGACCTCAAGACCGGCCATCGACAGACGAGCAACCAGCTCGTCACGATCTACCTGCGGGCTAACCCAGCCACGCAGCCATTGTTCACTGAATTTCATCCTGCTCTCCTAAGAATTCGTTACGACTAGCGAAATTGCGCGAGGAACCGCAAGTCGTTGTCGAAGAACAGACGCAAGTCGTTCACGCCGTAACGGAGCATGGCCAGACGCTCAACGCCCATGCCGAAGGCAAAGCCGGAGAACTCTTCCGGGTCGATGCCGGACATACGCAACACGTTCGGATGAACCATGCCGCAGCCCATCACTTCCAGCCAGCCAGTCTGCTTGCAGACACGGCAGCCTTTACCGCTGCACATCACGCATTCCATGTCGACTTCAGCGGATGGCTCGGTGAACGGGAAGTACGAAGGACGGAAACGTACGGCCAGCGCTTTCTCGAAAAACACCCTCAGGAATTCTTCGATGGTGCCTTTGAGATCGGCAAAATTGATGTCGCGATCGACCAGCAGGCCTTCGACCTGGTGGAACATCGGCGAGTGGGTGATATCGGAGTCGCTGCGGTACACACGGCCTGGGCAGACAATGCGGATCGGCGGCTGCTTCGATTCCATGGTGCGGACCTGTACCGGCGAGGTATGGGTGCGCAGCAACATGTTGGCGTTGAAATAGAAGGTGTCATGCATCGACCGGGCCGGGTGATGGCCTGGGATGTTGAGCGCTTCAAAGTTGTGGTAATCGTCTTCGACCTCAGGGCCTTCGGCAATGCCGTAGCCGATGCGAGTGAAGAACTGTTCAACACGTTCCAGAGTCCGGGTAACCGGATGCAGACCACCAGAGGTCTGGCCTCGGCCCGGCAGCGTCACGTCAATGGACTCGGCAGACAGCTTGGCAGCCAGTTCGGCTTCTTCAAACAGGGCCATGCGCGCATTGAGAACGCCTGTAACACGTTCCTTGGCAACGTTGATCAGGGCGCCGACTTGCGGACGCTCTTCTGCCGGCAAATTCCCCAGGGTCTTCATCACCTGAGTCAATTCACCCTTTTTGCCAAGGTATTGAACCCGGATTTGCTCCAGGGCATTGATATCTTCAGCGCTTTGCACAGCCTCTAGTGCTTGAGAGACCAGCGCATCCAGGTTTTCCATGTACAGACTCCAGATACAAAATAGGGGAAGAGCTTGAAGGCTCTTCCCCTATTTAAGACGTTTACCACCTGACCCCACGAAAGTGAGGCCGGGTGATTGTCGGGGGTACTTAAGCCAAGGTGGCTTTAGCTTTCTCGACAATCGCAGCAAACACCGCTTTTTCGTTCACTGCCAGATCAGCCAGAACCTTACGGTCGATCTCGATGGACGCTTTTTTCAGGCCAGCGATGAAACGGCTGTAGGACAGACCGTTAACACGAGCACCAGCATTGATACGAGCGATCCACAGAGCGCGGAACTGACGTTTTTTCTGACGACGGTCACGGTAGGCGTATTGGCCAGCCTTGATAACCGCTTGCTTGGCAACACGGAATACGCGCGAACGTGCACCGTAGTAGCCTTTAGCAAGTTTCAGAATTTTCTTGTGGCGCTTACGCGCCATGACGCCACGCTTTACACGAGCCATGAGTTACTTCCTCTATTCTTGACTAAAATTAACGAAGGCGCAGCATGCGCTCGACTTTTGCAACGTCCGACGGATGCAGCAAGCTGCTACCGCGCAGTTGACGCTTACGCTTGGTCGACATTTTAGTCAGGATGTGGCTCTTGAAAGCGTGCTTGTGCTTGATACCGTTAGCAGTTTTCAGAAACCGCTTAGCAGCACCACTTTTAGTTTTCATCTTTGGCATGTTCGGTACTCCGCATTCAGTTGATAAACATAATCAGAAGGCCTGCCGTGCCCTATTGATTACTTCTTCTTTTTCGGGGCGATGACCATGATCAGCTGGCGTCCTTCCATCTTAGGATGCTGTTCGACCGAACCGTACTCGAGCAAGTCACCTTCAACTCGCTTGAGGAGTTCCATCCCCAGCTCCTGGTGGGCCATCTCACGGCCGCGGAATCGCAAGGATACCTTGGCCCTGTCCCCATCACTCAGGAAACGTACCAGGTTGCGCAGTTTTACCTGGTAATCCCCTTCCTCCGTCCCTGGACGAAACTTGATTTCTTTAACCTGAATCTGCTTCTGGTTTTTCTTGGCTGCGGCAACCTGCTTCTTCTTCTCGAAGATCGATTTGCCGTAGTCCATCAGTTTGCAAACAGGGGGTACTGCATCGGCGGAAATTTCCACCAAATCCAGTTTGGCCTCTTCAGCCTTAAGAAGCGCGTCTTCAATTGACACAATCCCAAGCTGTTCACCTTCAGCCCCAATTAACCGAACCTCGCGTGCCGAGATATTCTCGTTGATCGGGGCTTTCGGTGCAGCTCGTTTATCTTGTCTCATTTCACGCTTAATAGTAATTACTCCGAATCTGGGCGACCACGCCGGGAAACCGCTTGCGCGAGAAACTCAGCGAACTGGGCGACGGGCATCGAGCCCAGGTCAGCACCTTCACGAGTACGCACAGCGACAGTCTGCATCTCGACTTCCCGATCCCCGATAACCAAGAGATAGGGAACCTTGAGCAAAGTATGCTCACGGATTTTAAAGCCGATCTTTTCATTTCTCAAGTCAGACTTGGCACGAAAACCGCTTTCGTTGAGAGTTTTTTCAACCTCGGCGGCAAAATCGGCCTGTTTGTCAGTGATGTTCATGATCACTGCCTGGGTCGGAGCCAGCCACGCAGGGAATGCACCCTCGTAGTGCTCGATCAGGATGCCGACGAATCGTTCGAAGGATCCAAGGATCGCCCGGTGCAACATTACCGGGTGCTTGCGACTGTTGTCTTCGGAGACGTATTCGGCTCCCAGACGGATAGGCAGGTTAAAATCGAGCTGCAGAGTACCACACTGCCAGACACGGCCAAGGCAATCTTTGAGCGAGAACTCGATCTTCGGACCGTAGAACGCGCCCTCACCCGGCTGCAGATCGTACGCAAGACCCGCACTGTCAAGGGCTGCGGCCAATGCGGCTTCTGCGCGATCCCACAATTCGTCGGAGCCAACGCGTTTTTCCGGACGAGTGGACAGCTTCATTTCGACATCGGTGAAGCCGAAGTCGCGATAAACGTCCATGGTCAGCTTGATAAACGCAGCAGACTCGGCCTGCATCTGCTCTTCGGTGCAGAAGATGTGGGCATCGTCCTGAGTAAACGCACGCACGCGCATGATGCCGTGCAGCGCACCCGATGGCTCGTTACGGTGGCAAGCACCGAATTCGGCCAGACGCATCGGCAGTTCGCGGTAGCTTTTCAGGCCTTGATTGAACACCTGCACGTGGCACGGGCAGTTCATCGGCTTGATGGCGTAGTCACGGTTTTCCGACTGAGTGGTGAACATGTTGTCGGCGTAGTTGGCCCAATGCCCGGATTTCTCCCACAGGCTGCGGTCAACGACTTGTGGCGTCTTGATCTCAAGGTAGCCGTTGTCACGCTGCACCTTGCGCATGTATTGCTCGAGCACCTGGTACAGAGTCCAGCCGTTCGGGTGCCAGAACACCATGCCAGGGGACTCTTCCTGAGTGTGGAAAAGGCCCAGGCGCTTGCCGATCTTGCGGTGATCGCGCTTTTCAGCTTCTTCGATACGCTGGATGTAGGCTGCCAACTGTTTCTTGTCAGCCCAAGCAGTGCCGTAAACGCGCTGCAACTGCTCGTTTTTGGCATCGCCGCGCCAGTAAGCGCCGGACAGCTTGGTCAGTTTGAAGGACTTCAGAAAACGTGTGTTCGGCACGTGAGGGCCGCGACACATGTCGACGTACTCTTCGTGATAGTACAAACCCATGGCCTGCTCGTTCGGCATGTCTTCGACCAGGCGCAGCTTGTAGTCTTCGCCCCGAGCCTTGAACACTTCGATCACTTCAGCGCGCGGAGTGACTTTCTTGATGACGTCGTAATCTTTCTCGATCAACTGCTGCATGCGCTGCTCGATGGCAGCCATGTCGTCCGGAGTAAAAGGACGTTCGAAGGCGATGTCGTAATAGAAGCCTTCGTCAATAACCGGGCCAATGACCATTTTAGCCGTCGGATACAGCTGCTTGACCGCATGGCCTACCAGGTGGGCGCAAGAGTGGCGAATAATCTCCAGCCCCTCTTCATCCTTTGGCGTGATGATTTGCAGCGTCGAATCGCTGTCGATGATGTCACTGGCGTCGACCAGTTGGCCATTGACCTTGCCGGCCACAGTGGCCTTGGCCAGACCAGCACCAATGGATGCGGCGACCTCGGCTACGGAAACCGGGTGATCGAATGAACGTTGACTGCCGTCGGGAAGAGTAATAGTTGGCATGGCGCCTCCTCTCCTAGTGGTGACCCCTACCAAAGGTCACGTGGGTTGGGATGAGCCAGTACAAGATCCGATCCAGGCCATTCAATGACGAACGCCTGCCTTACAGCGGCAGGAGCCTTGCGGCCAACCGGAAACCGAACCAGAGTGACTGGGATTCAAATCGGGATTTTCGTACGCTGCCGCTGCCGGGACTAGAGGTCATCCGGAGCCTGCAAACGCCCGAGTCGGGCATGCTAGCACAGATGAACGGTCGCCGATGTACTCTTGCCTTGCCGTGAGGCAAATCGTCCGTTTTATGCCAGAGTGCTGAACTTGATTGGCCATTCAGCCATCAGATAACAAGACATTGACCCACAAGGAGCATCCTCACATGCGTCTGAATACCCTGTTCGCGGTAGTCGCCCCTATTGTTCTGCTGCTGCCGCTGAGTGCTCACGCAGACTGGCCAAAGGGCGAACGTGATAAATACATGGCGCAATGCTCGCAGGCCGCAACGCCTCAGATCGGCGCTGCAGCGGCGAAGGCTCACTGCGCGTGCGGCGCTGATGCAATCAAGTCTTATCCCGCTAGCGACATTCAGGCTTTGATGGACAACAAGGCAACGCCTGAATTGCAACAGAAAGCACTGGGCCAGATTGCCAAATGCAAGGCCAACACTCCGGCGAAAAAGTGACAAAAAATTCATATTGAGCAGGCTGAAACCTGAGAAATGGCTCTGGTTTTGAGCTTTTCTGACCGATTTATGCAGGTTTTACAGGTTTTTTTATAGTCTTTACTTTCGACTAAAAGCCTTTAAATCCGGGGCTTTGAGCCGAAACAGGCAGCAAAGAAAACGCGACTGGTAGGCAAACAGCACGTCCGGGGGGTTACAAAGCGAACATTTCGACTATGATATCCCGGTGTGCCCAGTTGGCCTGAGCAGCACAGTACTGAAAAATATATGTTTCTTGGAGATACACCATGTCTAATCGCCAAACCGGCACCGTTAAGTGGTTCAACGATGAAAAAGGCTTCGGCTTCATCACTCCTCAAGGTGGCGGTGACGACCTGTTCGTACACTTCAAAGCTATCGAAAGCGACGGTTTCAAAAGCCTGAAAGAAGGCCAGACCGTTTCCTTCGTGGCTGAGAAAGGCCAAAAGGGTATGCAAGCTGCACAGGTTCGCCCAGAGTAATTTCTCGGCGCACTAAAAAAACCCCGTCCATGTGACGGGGTTTTTTATGCCTGAAACAAAAGCTGCCGGCTATCAGCCGCAGTTGACGCGATTAACCACCAGACTGTTGTCGGTATTCAGGTTCAAGCGATCAGAGCGGTATTCCAGAGTGATCATGTCGTCTGGCTTGAGGAAGCGGGCGTTTTGCGCACCAGCCTTTGCACGAGCCTGCTCCAACAGGGCGGGCGAAGCTTTCTTGCCAATGGCGAACTCCGCTGCCGTTGCTTCACAGCGGCTATGACCGGCTTCGGTCGCCACAGGATCCTTTGCCGACTCGCTGGAGGTTGTGCTGCAACCGGCCAACATGGCAACGGCCATTAGTGCACCCAGTGATGCGAACTTCAAAGGCATGAAGCCTCCTTGTTTTCAAATAGTTAGCTGAGATCGTGCGACCGCCGATCCGGCGTTTGGTTTCATGACAAATGCCATCACCCGGCCACACAATCGGAAAAACGCCGAGTGTGCCTGAGCGGCGCGGGCCACTCATCAATCAATCGTGACTGAATATTAACGAGCTCAGTAAACGTCGATGTAGTCATATGGCGGATTCGGCCAGTTGTCCTTGAGCGCGTTGAAAATCTGCATCACCCACACCTCGTCACTGGCCGCGACATTGCCAACGTAACCCGACCCCTTGGCCCAGGTTTCTAGGCGAAACAACAAGCCATCGATGTCCTGCCCGCCCGTCACACCAGAAGAGATGTAAGCCATACCGCCCTTGGTCACTCGCAACTGCGTGTGTTCATCATCGCTGGCCGAAGCCAGTAATCGACGCACAGCATCAAGCGTAAGGCCATCAGGGGTATTCAAATCGATCTGCACAGCACTGTCCTTGGATTCGCCGGAAAAGACCAAGTGTCGCATAGCACTCCACTCATGCCTAAGTCGCAGTGCCAAATGTCCGACAAAATGGTTAACTCGGCACACAGACTTCCCGACTTTTCGAGCCTCATCATGACCAGTGTAAGCATAGACGCCGACATCAAAGCCAAATGGGCAGACGGACACAGCTCCTACAGCCCGGGGTCCACTGAAGAGTTGGCGCTTATTGGTATCGATCTATTGGTCAAAGAGCTGGGCACCGAAGCGGCCCAGCAATTCATCAAGCAGATTTTCGAACGGTACCCGATCGAACAGACCGAGCACGCGCTGGGGGAATAAACCCGCAGGCTGGCACCTGCGGGCGGGGTTATTACTTCAGGCGTTTCAGGCGTTCGGTCAGCAGATCGAAGAACCCTTGAGCGTCGCCATTTTCCACCCAGAATGCATTCTTCGGTGCCTTGAGACCGTCATACCAATCGACGACGGTCTGACCGAAAGTCGGCCCCTCACGACTATCAACCACGACGTTTACCGAGCGACCGGTGAACAGTTCTGGCTTGAGCAGATAAGCCACGACAGTAGCGTCATGCACCGGGCCACCCGGAATGCCGTAATGCTCCATATCCCCTTTGATGTACTCGTTGAGGATGTCGCCGACAATTTTGCTCGCGTTGTTGTTGAGCGCAGCAATCTGCTTCAAACGCGCATCGCTGGTAAGAATCTTGTGGGTGACGTCCAGTGGCAGATAGGTCAGCTTCACGCCACTCTTGAGTACCACTTCAGCAGCTTGCGGATCGGCAAACAGGTTGAATTCCGCCACCGGGGTAATGTTGCCACCGTTGAAGTGCGCGCCACCCATGATCACCACTTCCTTGATGCCCTGCACAATCTCGGGCTCCTGGATCAACGCCAGCGCAAGGTTGGTTTGCGGGCCAAGCATGGCGATCGTGATGCTGTGTGGCTTGGCCTGTTTGAGGGTATCGATCAGGTAATTGACCGCACTGCCTTCAGCCAGACCTTTTTTCGGTTCGTGCACAGTGACACCCGACAGGCCTTCCTTGCCATGGATGTTCTCGGCGTAGATCGGCGTGCGCATCAGCGGCTTCGGCGCGCCGGCGTAGACGGGTACATCCTCGCGCCCCGCCCATTCGCGAGCCAGGCGTGCGTTACGCGAAGTCTTGTCGAGGCGCACGTTGCCGGCCACGGTGGTCAGCGCACGGATGTTCAGCTCGTCTGGCGAGGCCAGCGCGAACAGCAAGGCGACCACATCGTCGGCACCCGGATCGGTGTCGATAATCAGGTCGATTTTTTCCGCCGCGTGAGCGCCGGTTGCAGATATCAGGGACAAAAGCAGCAGACTCCGGAGCAGTTGGTGCATTTTTTGAGCATAGCGTTGCATGGCGCATTCCTTGTGCATGTGAAATCGAAAGTTAGAACGTTACACCAGCCACCAGAACGATGTTGCAGTACGGCTGACATTCGCCTGTACGAACAATCGCCCGTGCCTGTCGGCTAAGAACCTTGAATTGCTCATGACTGAGCAGATCGCGACGACCCAGTGCACCTTCTTCATTCAACTCGTCCAGCGCAGTCAACGCAGTCGGTTGCTTGTCGAAGATTTCCTTGGCCAACGCATGGCTTTCTACCTGCATCTCGCTCAGCACGACTTTCAGGGTGCTGACAAAGTCCGGAACACCATGGGTCAGCGCCAGGTCGATCAGCTCGACACCCGGCGGCACCGGCAAGCCGGCATCACCAATCACCACCATGTCGCCATGGCCCAGAGATGCGATCAGTCGCGACAGCGCGACGTTCAGCAAAGGAGTCTTTTTCATGCGGGTTTAAAGGCCTGTACGTCGGACATGGTTGGAATGGAAGGCTGCGCGCCAGCGCGAGTAACCGAAAGAGCGGCGGCAATCTGCCCATAGCGAATCGCTTCGGCCTCGGACTTGCCAGCGGCCAGGGCAGCGGCAAAACCACCGACGAAAGTGTCCCCCGCTGCCGTGGTATCGACCGCCTTCACTTTCGGCGCCGGGAAATGCTCGAAACCTTTGCCGTTGGCGAACAACGAGCCCTCAGCACCAAGGGTGATAATGACCTTTCCTGCGCCCATCGCGATCAGGTGACTTGCCGCGCTTTCTGCAGTTTCCAGCGAATCAACCGGCAGCCCGCTCAAGGCAGCAGCTTCACTTTCGTTGGGAATCAGGTAGTCGATGGCTGCGAACCAGTCTGCCGGCAATGGACGGCTGGCAGGGGCAGGATTGAGGATAACGGTCTTGCCCAGCGCACGCGCACGCTTGAGCGCATGGCCCACGGTTGCATCCGGAATCTCAAGCTGGCAGATGATAACGTCGGCGGCCTGCAACACGGCATCGAAGCGGTCGATCACCGCCGGCGTCATGGCGCCGTTGGCACCGGCGACAATCACGATCGCGTTCTGACTGTTGTCATCGACCACGATCAGCGCCACGCCACTGGAGTCCTCGACAACGCTGACCGCCTGACAGTCAATCTGCTCGGCCAGCAACGCTTCGCGCAACTGCACGCCATAGTCATCGCTGCCTACACAGCCGACCATCGCCACTTGCGCACCAAGGCGCGCGGCAGCCACGGCCTGGTTGGCGCCCTTGCCACCAGAGACGGTGGCAAAGGAATGTCCGATCAGCGTTTCACCGCCACGGGGCAGCCGTGGCGCACGGGTGACCAGATCCATGTTCAGGCTGCCTATTACCACTACATTTGCTGGCATACATCACTACTCGTCAATTCGGTTTCAGCGGTACTCGGTGAACACGCCGGACAGCGGCGCAGTCGATTCGCGCAAGACAATACTCGGGGTCACGATCCGTTGATCAGTGACCAGGCCTGGGGTAGCAATCCTTCGCAACAGTACTTCAGCCGCCATCTCGCCCAGCTGCAGGATCGACTGGCCGACGGTGGTCAGGGCCGGATACACATAGCGGCTCATCTGGATATCGTCGAAGCCGATCACCGACAGCTCGCTCGGCACTCGCACCTTGCGTTCAGCCGCCGCTCGCAGCACCCCGATGCCAATCATGTCGTTCCCGGCAAAAATCGCGCTCGGCGGGTCGCTCGCAAGCAGCGTCGTCGCTGCGTTATAACCGCCGGTGCTGGTGAAATCGCTCTCGAGCATGCGCGCTGGCGACACTTCGATGCCCGCCTCTTTCAGCGCCCGGCAAAAACCGGCCTGACGCATTTGCGCCACGCTGGTGCTCGCAGGGCCGCCAATGGTCGCGATATCGCGGTGGCCAAGCTCCAACAGATGACGGGTGGCGAGGTAAGCGCCGTACTCATGATCGATACGCACCAGATCGGCATCCACGCCATCCAGTCCACGGTCGACAATCACCATTGGCGTCTTTACCCCGGCCAGCCCCTGCGCCAGACCACTGTCACCGCCGGCCGACGCGACGATCAAGCCGTCGACGCGCTTTTCCAACAGGACACGCAAGTAGCTGCGCTGCTTTTGCGGGTTGTCATCGGAGTTACAGAGGATCACGCAGTAGCCATTACGCTCGCAGTAATCCTCGATGCCCCGTGCCAACTCGGCGAAGTACGGGTTGAGACTGTTGGGCACCAGCAAGCCAATGGTTGCAGTGGTTTTGGCCTTCAGCGAGCGCGCCACCGCACTCGGCACGTAATCGAGGCTTTTGATGGCCGCCTCGACTTTCAACCGGACCTCCTTACTGACCGGTCGTGTGTTGTTCACCACGTGAGACACGGTCGTGTAGGAAATCCCGGCGAGCGCCGCCACATCCTTGATTGTCGCCATGTTTCAAGCCCGCCGACTGGCGCGTTGGCTGCGATAGGTATCGAGCACGATCGCGATCACAATCACCGCACCGGTGATGATGCGCTTGGTAGGCTCGCTGGCACCGATCTGCGCCAGACCGGCCGCCAGTACGGAAATGATCAGGACGCCAAAGAAAGTGCTGATGACCGAACCGCGCCCACCCATCAGGCTGGTGCCGCCGATCACCACCGCGGCAATCACTTGCAGTTCCAGACCGGAGCCAGCATTCGGGTCCGCTGCTTCCAGTCGAGAAATCTGAAACAGCGCGGCGACACCGGCCAGCAGGCCCATCAGGCTGAACACCAGAATTTTGTAAGGTTTTGGATTGATCCCCGCCAGCCGCACCGCTTCCTCGTTGGTACCGATACCGATCAGGTAACGACCGAACACCGTGCGCGTCAAAACCGCCTGCGCAATAAAAATCACCAGCAAGGCAATGATAAACGACGGTGAAATACCGAAAGCAATCGGGTTCGACAACCAGGCGAACGAATCCCCAATATAAGCCGTGCGCGAGCCGGTCATCTGGTAAGCCAGGCCTCGGGCCATTTCCAGCACACCGAGAGAAACGATGAACGAAGGGATCCGCCAGGCCACGGTAATCGAACCCGTGACGGTGCCCGCCAATGCCGCGACCGCCATACCGAGCAACGCCGCCGGCAACACGCTCCAACCCCAACCGAGCATGGCCACGCTGACCGTTGATGCCGCGAGCGCCAGCACCGAGCCCGCCGACAGATCGATACCGCCAATGATCAACACGAAGGTCATGCCGACGGCCAGCACCATCAGGTCGGGAATCTGGTTGGCCAACGTACTGAAAGTGTTATAGGACAGAAAGTGGCTGCTCAAGACCGAGAACAGCGCAATCATCGCCAGCAGTGCACCGGCCAGCCCCAGATAGGTGCCCAGTCCGTAAAAGTTGCCACTACGCTTGCTGGCAGGAGATGCAGTTTTCATGGGAGATCCCTAGGCGCCGCTTCGTTGAGCAACGCATCACGTTTTTGGTAGCCGGCGAACGCGGCAGCAAGCAAATCATCCTGGGTCCAGCTGTCGCGCTCAAAGGTGTCGATCAGACGCCCCGCCGACAACACACCGATCCGGTCGCAGATCAGCATCAATTCACGCAGGTCACTGGATACCACCACAAGCGCTTTGCCCTGGCGCGTCAGCTCACCGAGCAAGGCATAGATGTCGAACTTGGCACCGACGTCGATGCCACGGGTCGGTTCATCGAACAGCAGCACCGAACAATCACGCTCCAGCCAGCGACCGATCACGACCTTTTGCTGGTTACCACCGGACAGTTCCGAAACCAACTGTGTCGGGCTCGAGCTGCGGATGCGCATCGCGTCGATCTGTCGTTGCGCCAGTGAGATCTCGTCGCCGTTGTTGACGAAACCGCCACTGGAAATTTCCGGCATGTTGCCCAAGGCAATGTTGGCGCTGATCGATTGGCTCAGCAGCAAGCCTTCGCCTTTGCGATCTTCGGTGATCAACGCAATGCCATTGCGCACGGCATCGACCGGCGAACGTACGCTCACCACTCGCGCTGGCGAGCCCAGTGCAATCGTGCCGCTGTCAGCGACGTCGGCCCCAAAAATCAGCCGCAGCAGTTCGGTGCGCCCTGCTCCGATCAGACCGGAAATCCCGTAGATCTCCCCGGCACGCACTTCGAACGAGACGTCGCGCACCTTGTCGGAACGAGTCAGACCTGTGACCGTCAACGCCGGGGCGCCGATGTTGCGCGGGCCCATGTCGATGTGCTCGCCCAGTTCGCGCCCGACCATCAGCGTGACCAGTTGCTCGCTGTTGTAATTGGCCATTGGCTCGACGCACACCAGGTTGCCATCACGCAGCACAGCAATGCGTTGCGCCACGCGGGCCAACTCTTCGAGGCGGTGGGATATGTAGATGATCGAGACGCCGCGCGCCTGTAGGCGAGTGATCTGCTCGAAAAGCATTTCGACTTCACGCGCCGTGAGCATCGCGGTCGGCTCGTCGAGAATCAGCACATGGCAATCGCCGATCAGGTTGCGGGCGATTTCGACCATCTGCTGATGCCCGATGCCCAATTCGCCGACCAGGGTGTCCGGATCGATCGCATCAAGCCCAACCTGCGCCATGGCTTCGATGGCTGCCTTACGCAATTGCTTGCGGCTGATCCAGCCGCCGTTGCTCGGCAGGTTGTCGAGAAACAGGTTTTCCGCCACCGACAATGTCGGCAAAAGATTGAGTTCTTGCATGACCATGCGCACGCCAAGATCTTCAGCCTGGGTACGGCTGCCCGGGCGATAGTCCTTGCCCTGGAACTGCATCTGGCCAGTGGTCGGGGTAACCAGACCACCAATGATCTTCGACAGGGTGCTTTTACCGGCGCCATTCTCGCCGGTCAGCGCCAGTACTTCACCGCGCATCAGCGTCAAATCGATGCCCGTGAGCACCGGTTGCGCATAGGTCTTACCGATACCGCTGACCGAGAGGACAGCGTTCGGAGCGGAAACTGACATAAAAATCTCCATGCGCTCACCCGGTCGGGCGAGCGCCGTTGTATCGCCAGAGGACTTACTTGGTGACCAGTTCGACCGGCGTTTCAATCACGCCATTGGTACCGCTGTCGACCTTCTCGCCTTTGATGATTTTCAGCGCGGTCTCGATACCGAACACCGCTTGTTTGGCGGCATACTGATCCGCAGTCGCCAGTACACGACCGTCCTTCAACATTGGCTTGATGGCATTGATGTTGTCGTAGCCGACAACCTGCACCTTGCCTGCCTTGCCCGCAGCACGCACGGCGGAAACGGCACCGACGGCCATGCTGTCATTACCAGCCAGCAACGCTTTGACATCCGGGTACTCACTGAGAATCGACGCGGCAACCTTGTTGCCTTTATCGATCTCCCAGTCACCGGACTGCAGGGAAACCACCTTGATCTGCGCCGCCTCCATCGCATCCTTGAAGCCAGCGGTACGCTGCTGAGCATTGGTCGTCGTGGACACGCCTTCAATGATGCCCACTTCGTCACCGGCCTTCAGCTGTTTGGCCAGATATTCGCCTACCAGACGCGCACCTTTGCGGTTGTCCGGGCCTACGAATGGCACGCTGATGTTTTTGCTTTTGACAATTTGCGGATCGAGCTGGTTATCGATGTTGATCACGGTAATACCGGCATCGACGGCTTTCTTGATCACCGGCACCATGGCCTTGGAGTCAGAAGGCGCGATGACCAGGGCATTGACCTTGGCCAGAATCATTTGCTCGACGATGCGCGTCTGGCCTGCGGTGTCGGTCTCGTCCTTGATGCCATTGGAGATCAGGTCGAAATCGGCGGAGTGTTCTTTTTGGTAGGCTTTGGCGCCATCTTCCATGGTCAGGAAGAATTCGTTGGCCAGGGATTTCATGACCAGTGCGACTTTGGGTTTTTCCGGGGATTCGGCGAACGCCGAAGAGACGGGTAATGCAGCGGCTGTGGCAGCCAGCATAGCGACAGCAAGAAGACGTCCAGCAAATGGCAGCTTCATGGGTTCACTCCGATCTTATGATTATTTTGAGCAACGTTTGCGCTGGCGTAAGCTACAGCGCTTCCACCGATGGAGCTGTACCTAGGGGAAGACGCGCAAACGTTTGCGTAGATCGAACTATGCGAACCTGGCCGCGATTTGTCAACAATCGGAAATCACCATTTATCGTAGGACGAATCATTCGACTCGCCCCTTTGCTATCTATGCTGTGGTGCTGACCAGATTGCCACTGGTGGAACTCTTGGACATTTCCTTGACCAGCGCGCCCGCTACTTCCGCCATCGCGCCGCTGGTTTGCGCGATCTGCCCCTGAATGGACATGACAGCCTGCGATTTGGCCTCCGGAGTCGGATAGCTCTGAGCTTGTGCCGCAGCCAATTGCTGTTGCTGTTCCTGGAGTTGCTTCTGCAATTCCTGCATCCGCTTCAGCAGCATTTTGACTGTGATGCTCAGGTTGTCGCCGCTTTCAGCCTTGCTGTCTTCTTGCGCGGGACCACCGGTTCTGACCTGATTGCTCTCTTCTTTCTCGATGCCCAGCGCCTCGGCAGAAGCGTCCGCGTCCGCTTCCGCTTGACTCAATGCATTGATCGTCGCAGCGGTTTTGCCGCCGATGGTGACAGCAGCGGGATTTGATAAACCGATCGTCAGTGACATGAGAACTCCCTAAATTTTAGTTTCCCTGAACACGCATCGGCCAGCGCAAAGGTTTCTTTAGCACCTATTCCAGATACGGCAACCCGATTCGTTCGACAGAACCAGTAGTCCTTTTCGGAGAGCCGAACATTAAGGCCCGCATTGTTCGGAAACCCGGATACCCGATGCCAGACGCTCTTTCTAAAATCAAAAAATACTGATGTAAATCATCAGGTTAAACATTTCTCTAACGCAAAGTACGGCTGGTACAGATCCTGCTCCCTACACCGCACCCCGGCATCCAGATCGGCTCGGGGCGCATCTAGATGAACCTGCATCAGCACCGTCTCACTACTAGAGAGAAAAATAATGAAATCTGCTTTCAAAACCTTCGTTCCGGGCGCTTTGGCCCTCCTCCTGCTCCTGCCTACTGCCCTACAGGCAAAAGAAGCCGAAACACAGACCAAACTCGCCAACGTCGTAGTACTCGCCACTGGCGGCACTATTGCCGGGGCTGGTGCCAGCGCCGCCAACAGCGCCACTTACCAGGCAGCCAAAGTCGGCGTCGAGCAACTGATTGCCGGCATTCCTGAATTGAGCAAACTGGCCAATGTGCGTGGCGAACAAGTCATGCAGATCGCCTCGGAAAGCATCACTAACGACAACTTGCTGCAATTGGGGCGTCGCGTCGCCGAGCTGGCTGACAGCAAAGATGTCGACGGCATCGTCATCACCCACGGCACCGATACGCTGGAAGAAACCGCTTACTTTCTTAACCTGGTAGAGAAGACAGACAAGCCGATTATCGTCGTCGGCTCGATGCGTCCGGGTACCGCCATGTCCGCTGATGGCATGCTCAACCTGTACAACGCCGTCGCGGTGGCCAGCAGCAAAGAAGCTCGCGGCAAAGGCGTACTGGTGACCATGAACGATGAAATCCAGTCCGGTCGTGACGTGAGCAAAACGATCAACATCAAGACCGAGGCCTTTAAAAGTGCCTGGGGCCCAATGGGCATGGTCGTTGAAGGCAAATCCTACTGGTTCCGCTTGCCAGCCAAGCGTCACACCATGGATTCCGAGTTCGACATCAAAAACATCAAGAGCCTGCCTGACGTAGAAATCGCCTATTCCTACGGCAATGTGAGCGATACCGCCTACAAGGCACTCGCCCAATCCGGCGCCAAAGCCATCATCCACGCTGGCACTGGTAACGGCTCGGTGTCCTCGCGCGTAGTCCCTTCATTGCAAGCCCTGCGCAAAGATGGCGTGCAGATCATCCGTTCGTCCCACGTCAACGCTGGCGGCTTCGTTCTGCGCAATGCCGAACAACCTGACGACAAGTACGACTGGGTCGTCGCTCACGACCTGAACCCGCAAAAAGCCCGCATCCTGGCGATGGTCGCACTGACCAAAACCAATGACAGCAAAGAGCTGCAACGGATGTTCTGGGAATACTGATTGACCTTCGCCCGATCAACTCTTGATGGGGCAATCTTCTCACCACTCGCCGGATTGGCGGGTGGTGCGTCGCCTACGACCCCGCGTGCATCTTCCCCACAAAAAATTCGACTCGCCCTACACCAAAATCGGAAAAGCGCTGTCAGAGGATTTTCTTGAATTTTAAGCAGTTGCGAAAATGCTTACAGTTAAATACTGTATGCACGTACAGCTTAATAAGGATAACCTCGTGGCCACCTCCCCTGATGCTCCTGACGCTTATGAACGCATGGGTATGCGCGTTCAAAAAATCATCAATTCCCCCACCGCACAGAAAGCCAAAGCCGCACTGATCTTCCGCCTGCCGGACGAGCCGATGGATGACTGGGAGCGCCTGCTCGAGGAAATCGACGAGAACGACAACGTCACCCTCGCCTACCGCGACGATGGCGGCGTGCAGATTTTTTGGGTTGTGCCGAAGGAAGATTGATTCAATGATTGTCCGCTGTTTTGCTTTGTTCTTGCTGTTCATCGCCATGGGCGCCCAGGCGGGCGCACCTCGCACATTTTCCGAAGCCAAGAAGGTCGCCTGGAAGTTGTACGCACCGCAGTCCACCGAGTTCTATTGCGGCTGCAAATACACCGGCAACCGGGTTGATTTGAAAGCCTGTGGTTACGTACCGCGCAAAAATGCCAAGCGCGCGTCACGTATCGAATGGGAGCACATTGTGCCCGCCTGGCAGTTTGGCCATCAGCGCCAATGCTGGCAGGAAGGCGGACGCAAGAACTGCACACGCTACGACCCGATCTACCAGAAGGCCGAAGCCGACCTGCATAACCTGGTACCGAGCATTGGCGAGGTGAATGGTGATCGCAGCAATTTCAGCTATGGCTGGCTGCCAGTGCAATCCGGTCAGTACGGCTCTTGCCTGACCCAGGTCGACTTCAAGGCCAAGAAGGTCATGCCCCGCCCTTCAATTCGCGGCATGATTGCCCGCACTTATTTCTACATGAGCAAGCAATACGGCTTGCGTCTGTCGAAACAGGATCGGCAGTTATATGAGGCGTGGGACAAGACCTACCCGGTGCAAGACTGGGAACGCCAGCGCAATCAGAGCGTGGCGTGCGTGATGGGGCGCGGCAACGAATTTGTCGGCCCGGTGAGCATGAAAGCCTGCAGCTGATGGAAGCACAAAAAAGGCCTCGAACGTTATGTTCGAGGCCTTTTTTTGTGGCTAGCCGCCAGGCTTGTTGTGGCGCCAATATCCCATCAGGTTGAGCGATTCACGAGGGATCCCGCAGTCCTTGACAAGGTATTTGCGCAAACTCATGACGGCCGCACTTTCGCCAGCGACCCAGCCGTAAAATCCTTCTTCCGACGTATTGGCAATTTCCCAAAGAATATCTTTATCAACATCGACCTCAGCGAGTTCGATGGCCTGGCTCGCTGACGAAGCATGAATGGGCAAGGTCGCCTGCCGCACCGCCTCAACCATCAACATCCCGGCGACTGTCGCATCTGCCTGCTCACGGATCAGCCATTGAACTGTAAGCCCCGGCCAGTCAGGTACTGAAAGCATGTCTTGTGCACTGTCGACTTCGAAGAAAGCTTGCGTCTGGGGTGGATCGGCAAGGGCAGCCAACTCATCAAGAATGCCCATGGCTGCCGGCAACGCCGTCGAGTCGGCAACCAGCAATACTTGCTTGAGAGCCTGCGGCGGCCGCCATTCGAACCCTCCGGCCTCCTTCGCAGAGAAACGGTTGTCAGGCGCAAGGATTTGCATCGACTCGCCCGACTGCGCTCGCAACGCCCAGCGCGAAGCAGGCCCCGTCTCACCGTGCAAAACGAAATCGATGTCGACCTCACCTTGCTCGGTACGCAGATGACGAATCGTGTAAGTACGCATCGCCGGACGGCGGCTCGCCAACATCGAACGGAAACGCGCATACCAACCTTCCTCCTGCGCAAGATTTGCAGGAGAACCATCTGTGGAAGGGAAAAAAAGTTTGACCCGCTGATCGGGCGCCCAGGTGGCCATGCTGGCAATTTCAGGACCGGCAAAGGTGATCCGCATCAAGTGCGGGCTCAACCGGGTTTTACGCTGCAGCACAGCACTGAAGAGCTTGTAGGGATTGGCGGAGGCCATGCGGAGCTCCTTGAAGAAATCGTAAGTGACTCGTATAAGACGAATCGCATCCGACACCCTTTAAGCTGCTCCGCTGAAAACAATGTTACGGCTGGATAGGATGCTCGATCACCACCGATTCGATATTCCGTTTTTTGGCCTTTGCCAATGCCGCATCGACCTGCACCTGCCGAGCTTCGGCCTCAGCCTTGGAGTTGAAAGGGCCAATCAGAATTCGCACTTTGCCGCTGCTGTCCTTGATTACCGTCGGAACAAACGCATGCTCGATCAGCCAGCCGCTCAGATCACTGACAGCCTGAGGCGTTTCGCCGCGCACCTCGAGATCCCACTGTGGAGCAGAGGCGACCGCAGGAGCAGTCGCGACCGCCGTTTTCGGCTCTTGCGCGTCTACACTCTTGCCTTCACCACATCCTGCCAATGCCAGTGCCACGACTATCCAGACCAATTTGCGCACAACGGTTTCCTCGGAAATCTCAAAGCGACGATCTTACCATTCATAAATACTTCGCGAGCCCCGCAAAATGGGCACGAAACAACGAGATTGATGATTGCAGCCTCTGTATAGTTACGCCCTGGGAATTAATGCCGCATCTGCGCGTCAGAAAGAGGCACCCAAACTGTGAGACTTCGCACTAATCTATACGTACCACCGACCTCTGCACTGTCTGAATCAGGTGCCCTACAAAGCAATCAAGGAGAAGACCATGCTGATACTCACCCGCAAAGTCGGTGAAAGCATAAACATTGGTGATGACATCACCATCACCATCCTGGGCGTTAGCGGCCAGCAAGTACGAATTGGCATCAACGCTCCGAAGAACGTTGCGGTGCACCGTGAAGAGATCTACCAGCGCATTCAGGCTGGCCTGACCGCTCCGGACAAACCACAAACACCCTGAGCCGCATCGCAGTCAGTAGCCAGTTCGTTTGCCCAGCACAATGACTGGCTAGAGATACACGCGCCGTATTGCCACCCGCTCCCCACTCTGTTGGGCACGGCGCCTGACACACCACCCCCCTTCCGATTCATTCTCCCTATCCCCTGTTACCGCTCGATCTTACCGGCCATTCCAAAGGCTGGCTGTCGGACGATTCCGATAGAGCACAGGGAATTCGCCCTCCTAAGCGAATGTCACGCCACGCGCCATGCCAGTGGCGGCAACCACCATCAGCATCAGCAACAACGCTTCGACATGACTGATTCGCGCGTACAACTTCGCACGCCCGGTATCGAGTGCCGCACCGCGCGCTGACGCAATGCGCCATTTGACCAACGTGATCATCGGCGCGAGCTCCATCAGCAGAATGAGCACGAACAGTGTCATCTTCAGATGGAACAGTGGCTGATTAAGGTAATAGTCAGTGCCTTTCTCATACCCGCCAAAGGCACGCATCCCGCCCGTCACCAACAGAATCAACGCAGAGATGCCCCACAGATTATCGGCGAGCAACACGCGCCTGACCTCCCCCGTGCCGGACGCCAAGCGACTGAACGCCGCTCCACGCGTCAGCACTGCCCAAAAGCCCAAGGCAAAAGCCAGTAAATGAATAGCCGCTAGAAACCAGTGAGCCAGCACAGACACACTCCTTTATAAAAGAGTTGAAAATCGGCCAGTCAGTAGTAGTTCAAAAAGTGGGGATTTGCCCGGACCACATCGCCGGTGTGCAACTGAGGAACGCGATAGAGAAGTGCTGCAAAAGCCAAATCGCAGGCAAAAAAAATCCCAAGCAGCTGATGGAAGCTTGGGATTAAAAATGCATAAACCGTGGTGGTGAACGCGGAGCGGATATTACTGATTAATCGCTTCAGCGACAATATTTTTTCGATAACCGGTCGGTTAAAAAAGCTCGTAACTCATTCAATATCCACACTATTTTTATGGAATGAGAATTTGACCCGGAGGATTGGCTGTCGTTATGCACCAGCTCTGAAGCCGTCTCATCAATGTGGAAAGAGAAGGTAATCATGAGGAAGGGAAGCGCACGTCGAGGTGAGTGCCGAATTGATGTTCTGAAGCGAGGATTTCGCAAGAGGTCTGCAACCCCCCAGACAACAAAAAAGGGCCCACCTTTCGGTGAGCCCTTCTAGACCGCCCAGCAGAGCGGATTTTGTTTGGTAGGCGCGATTGGACTCGAACCAACGACCCCCACCATGTCAAGGTGGTGCTCTAACCAACTGAGCTACGTGCCTGCTGTGAGGCGGCATTCTACGGAATTCCGGAGGGGTGTCAACACCTTTTTTTCACCTAACCCTATGAATATGCAAAATATTTAATTTTCGCTCAGCAACGGAGATTTTCAGTGGCTGGCGGAGGTTTTTCAACTCGGGTAGGATCGGCGCACTCGTAAAATATATTAAACAGAGGCTGCAGGATGGCGAACACCCTTTACCCAGAGTCTTATTACGCTGCGTCGGCCAATGCCGTACCGGCTCGTCCGGCCTTGCAGGATGATGTGGAGACGGATGTCTGTGTGATTGGTGCCGGGTATACCGGGTTGTCCTCCGCCCTGTTTCTGCTGGAGAGCGGTTTTCGCGTGACCGTGCTGGAAGCAGCCAAGGTCGGTTTCGGCGCATCGGGACGCAACGGCGGCCAGATTGTTAACAGCTATAGCCGCGACATCGACGTGATCGAACGCACCGTCGGCCCGAAGCAAGCGCAGCTGCTCGGCCACATGGCCTTCGAAGGCAGCCGGATCATTCGCGAGCGCGTCGCCAAGTACAACATACAGTGCGATCTGAAGGACGGCGGCGTGTTCGCGGCGCTGTCGGCCAAGCAGATGGGCCACCTGGAGTCGCAAAAGCGTCTGTGGGAACGCTTCGGCCATACGCAGCTTGAATTGCTTGATCAACGTCGTATTCGTGAGGTCGTGGCCTGCGATCAGTACGTCGGCGGCATGCTCGACATGAGTGGCGGCCACATTCACCCGCTAAACCTGGCGCTAGGCGAAGCCGCGGCAGTCGAATCGCTTGGCGGCGCTATCTATGAGCAATCGCCCGCTGTGCGTATCGAGCGCGGCGCCAATCCAGTGGTTCATACACCGCAGGGCAAGGTCAGGGCCAAGTTCATCATCGTCGCCGGTAACGCCTACCTCGGCAATCTGGTGCCGGAACTGGCGGCCAAATCGATGCCGTGCGGCACTCAGGTGATCACCACTGAACCGTTGGGCGATGAACTGGCGAAAAGCCTGCTGCCACAGGATTACTGTGTCGAAGACTGCAATTACCTTCTCGACTACTACCGCCTGACGGGCGACAAGCGCCTGATTTTCGGCGGCGGCGTGGTGTATGGCGCACGGGATCCGGCAAACATCGAAGCGATCATCCGCCCGAAAATGCTCAAGGCTTTCCCGCAGCTCAAGGACGTGAAGATTGATTACGCCTGGACCGGAAACTTCCTGCTGACCCTGTCGCGCCTGCCGCAGGTTGGACGCCTGGGCGACAACATCTATTACTCGCAGGGTTGCAGTGGTCATGGTGTGACGTACACGCATCTGGCCGGCAAAGTGTTGGCCGAGGCGTTGCGTGGTCAGGCGGAGCGTTTTGATGCGTTTGCTGATCTGCCGCACTATCCGTTCCCGGGCGGGCAACTGCTGCGCACGCCGTTTGCGGCGCTAGGGGCTTGGTATTACGGGTTGCGCGACAAATACGGTTTCTGATCAAACGCCCCGTTTCATTCTTCAGAAGCAACTGTGGCGAGGGAGCACACTCTCTCGCCACAATGACATCTGTCACTCAGTATCAGAGCTGATCCCGAGCAATCCCACTGCGTATGCGCAAGATATCCGCCAGCACCGCCAACGCAATTTCCGCCGGCGTCTTGCTGCCCAGGTTAAGGCCGATCGGTGCATGTATCCGCGCCAACTCGCCCTCCCCCAGCCCGCCAATCCGACGTAAACGCTCGAAGCGTTTCTGCGAAGTCTGCAGCGAGCCCATCACGCCAATGTAGAACGCTTCGGTACGCACCGCTTCCATCATCGCCAGATCGTCGATGCGCGGGTCATGGGTCAGCGCCACGACCGCGGTATCTCGATGGCAACCGCCATCGGCAATGAACACCGACGGCAGTTGCCGACGAATCTCCACACCACTGAGCACCACACCCTCGAGCACTTCATCGCGCGGATCGCAGAGGATCACTTCGAAACCGAGGCCGACCGCAAACTCGGCGCACGCCTGCGCAACGCTGGAATATCCGGCGAGCAACAAACGCTGCGCCGCACCGATGCGGATCCGCACCCGATCAATCTCCCGCTCGATACGCGCACCCTGCTCGCGATCAGCGAACAGACTGCGCGCACCGCTGGCCAGATCGACCTCGCGAATCAATCGACGCTGACCGAGCAGCGCCGACTCCAATTCGCGCAGATGCGCCTGGACGTCGCAGTCGGCGTCAAATTTCTCTACCAGCACATCGAGAATGCCACCACAGGGCAGGCTGACCCGCGAGCGCGGATCGTCGCCTTCACCGTAACGCACGACATTGACCGCATCGAGAAACGCACCTTCGGCGACGCGCTCGAGAAAATCTTCCTCGACGCAACCGCCGGACAGCGACCCGATCCACTGCCCACCTTCATTCACCGCCAGCAGCGAACCCGGCGCACGCGGTGCCGAGCCGTAGGTAGTCAGCACGGTGCAGAGCCAGATGCGCTGCCCCGCCACCGACCACTCCAGCGCGCGGCGCACCACTTGCAGATCGAGATGCTGCATATCAGTGCGCCTTGTGCTCGATGGTCGGAGCGTCGGCTTGCAGCTTCTGCACTTCGCTCACTGCCAGTTCAGCGGATTGACCACCCCAGCCTTGGCGCAGGTAGTTCAGCAGATCGGTCAACTGCTCAGGACTGAGCTTGTCGGCAAAACCCGGCATCGGTTGCATGTGCTCGAACCCGGAGAATTTCTGTTCGCCGATACCATCCTCGATCACGCGCAGCAAGTTGCGTGGATCTTCCAGACGCAGCGTGGTGTTGCCGCGCATGGCCACCGCGATATGCGGTTTGCCTTCGCCACCGACCGCGTGACATCCGGCGCAGACGTTCAAGTAATCCTGACGGCCGCGCTGGGCGCTCGCGCTGAGCTTGTCCACTGGCACTTCGACCAACGCTTTGGCTGCCGGCGGCTGATCACCGAGCAGGAACGTGGCCATCGCAGCCAGATCGGTATCAGTCAGGCCCTGAGTGCTGTTGTGGAACACCGGGAACATCTCGTTGAACATCGTGCCCTGTGCACTCATACCGTGCTTGAGGAACGTGCTCAGGTCCTGATGATTCCAGCCGCGAGCAGCCAGATCGGTCGCCAGTAGACTCGGCGCCAGATAACCGTTGAGGATGCCACCGGTCATGCTTTTGTCCATCTGCATAGCGCCCGGCAGGCCGCGCGGCGTATGGCATTCGCCGCAGTGGCCGAGAACGTCGACCATGTATTGGCCGCGCTTCCACGCTTCGCTTTTGCCTTCGCCCGAATCCAGCTTCACATCTTTGCCGTACATCATGTTCCAGCCCATCAGGCCCAGACGCACGTTGAACGGAAAGCTCAGGCTGGTGACCGGTGCAGCACGCTCGATCGGCTCGACGGTTTTCAGATACGCATGAATCGCGTCGGAATCTTCCCGCGGCACCAGGTGATAGGAGGTGTACGGCATCGCCGGATACAGATTCGCACCGTCGCGGCGCTTGCCTTCGGTGAGCGCGGCAAAGAACTCCTCATCGCTGTACAAACCGATACCGTGTTCTTTACTCGGCGTGATGTTGGTGCCGTAGATCGTGCCGAACGGCGAGACGATCGGCAGGCCACCCGCATACGGCGCACCACCCGGTGCTGTGTGGCAGGCCACGCAGTCGGCAGCGCGGGCGAGATACTCGCCGCGCTTGACCTGATCATCAGCGTGCGCCAACAACAGCGGCGCAGTCAGCCCGACCGCCAGGGTCAGGCGGGTCAATAAAAGCTTCATGCTTAACCCTCCTTGACCAGGCCGAGATCGGTCAGCACGTTGCGGGTAGCGTTGTAGTAACGCACGTACCCGGTGCAACGACAGATGTGATGGCCGAGGCTGTCCTCGATGACTTGTTCCAGTTGGCTTTTGACGATCGGCTGGCGTTGCAGCTTTTCCACCAGCACGGTCGCAGCATTGACGAAGCCCGGAGCGCAGTAGCTGCACTGGAAGGCGAACTCGTCGACGAAACGCTGCTGGATCGGGTTCAGCTCAGTGACCTGACCGTCCTCGTCACGCTTGGCGTGGCTTTCGATGGTGCGAACTTTCTTGCCTTCGAAATAATGCGCACCGGTGATGCAGGTGCGCACTTCTTCGCTGGTGCCGTCCGGATTGTCGACGATCACGACGCAGGCGTGGCAGATACCCTGACCACAGCCCAGGCGCGAGCCGGTGAGATTCTTGTATTCGTGCAGGTAGTCGATCATCGGCAGGTCATCAGGGATGTCCACCGGGCCGACGGATTGACCATTGAGGGTCAGTTGAAGCGGACGGTTAGCCATTGAGGGCCTCCTTGATGCGCGCAGCAGTGATTGGCAGATCGCGAACACGTTTACCGATGGCGTGCGCCACGGCGTTACCGATGGCACCGACTACCGGGATCATCACCACTTCGGCGATGCCTTTGGACGGATCGCTTGGCGACAGCGGCGGCAGAATTTCCGCCGTCTGTTTCCACACCGCAACGTGACGCGCCATTGGCAAGCGGTAACGGTTGAAGTTCCAGTCACCCTCCCCCGGCCCACCTTCGTACAGCGGCATTTCTTCCATCAATGCGTGGCCGATGCCCATGGCGATACCGCCCTCGAGCTGGCCCTTGACCAGTTCTTCGACCAGCACACGTCCGCACTCGACCCACGAATGGTGATTGAGCACTTCAACTTCCGCCGAGCCTTTGTTGACCTTCAACTCGACCAGCGTCGCGACCGGGCTGTAGTACGTCACGGCAGCGTTGTTCAGCTGGGTCACCGGGTAGTTGATGTTCTGGCGATCCAGCAGGTGGAAACCGGCAGTGCTCATCAACGCTTGCTTGGCCTTCGGTGCGCCGTCGCCATACTTCACCGCCAGACCATCGAGTGGCAGACGCTCTTTCACGCCGTCGATGCTGTACTCAGCCTCGGCCCAGCTCCAGCGGTTGAAACCGTGAACTGTCGCCGCAGTGACCAAGCCACGCTCGTGAGCGCGTTTGGCCAACTCTTCGAAGCTCAGCGGCTGCATGCCGTTGGCGGTCAGTTTGCCATCGACCCAATGCGCGTCTTCACGTCGCACCACGTAAGGGTTGGCCTGGCCGCCATAAGGCCCCTGACGCCAGATCTCCAGCGCCGCCGGCCACAGACCGTGATTGAACAACACACGCGCCGCTTCACGGGTGGCATGACTGAAGTAGTAAGCGGAGTTGGTCGCGGACGACGCCGAGGCCAATTTGCCCACCCAGCGCGGGTTGCGCAGCAGGCTGTCCTGCTCGGCCTGGCTCATGGTGTAAGGGTTGCCGCTGGTGATCAGCTGCATTTCCTTCCATTCGGTTTCGCCAGTCTTCACTTCGTGCGCCGGGCTGCCGAGGAAATCGGCGACGACCAAAGCTTGCGACGTGGACATGCCGGTACCGATTTCAATGCCAATGTGTCGCAAGGTAATGCGACCGTCGGCAGTGAATTCGATGCTGGCCATCGGTGCTTCGGAACCGGTGCCGAAGTCTTTCTGGCAAATGGCAAAACCAACGCCATACCAGTTATCCGGGTCTGCCGCTTCGCGCTGTTTCTTGATCGCGTCGCGGTTTTTCCAGACCTCGTGCACGGAGGCCTTGTCGAGAATCTCGTGCAGTCGCAGCGCGCCGGCCGGAATCGCACCCTGGGTATTTTTCATGCCGGAACGCAGAGCGTTTTTGCGACGCAGGTCGATCGCGTCGACACCCAGGCGATTGGCGATTTCGTCGACCATCATTTCGGTCGCCGCCATGCTTTGCAGGGTGCCGTAGCCGCGCATCGAACCCGCCTCAACACCGCGCGAGTGATAGGCGGTAACTTGCAGGTCATTCTGCGGCATGTAGTAGATCGACTGCGCTGCCGTGGCACCCACTGCGGCTACCGACGGGCTGTAGTTGATCCGGCCACCACCGTCGACACTCATTTCGGCGCGGAAAATCTTGAAGCTGTAATCGTTCTTGTCCACCGCCAATTGGTAACGGATGTCGAACGGGTGACGCTTGATACCGCTCTGGAACTGCTCGTAACGATCGTTGGCCAGACGCACAGGCACACCGGCGCCGTACAGCGCAGCGAGGGCCGCGTAGTAAACGAAGATGTTGTGGTCTTTGGAGCCGTAACCCACGGTGTAACCCGGGTGCATGTTCAGGTTGGCCAGGCCAAAGCGCGAAGGTGCGATCATTTTCGCAGTATCGGTCGCCGTTTCCAGTGGGCACTGAGTCGCCACGACGAAGTGCAGGGTTTTGGTCTTCGGGTCATACCAGCCGTTGCCGTTGTCCGGCTCCATGGCGGCCGGCTCGATCGACGGAGTCTTGTAGCGCTCATCGAACACCAGCCAGTTGTCCGGCGGCGTGTCGATCTCTTTCTTCATGCGATCGGCGTAGAACAGCCCGCGCTCGGTCAGGTTGCCATGCAGATTCGGCGATGCATCCCACACCGGACGGCGGTTTTTCAGCATCGGGAACAGTATCGAATCCTTGAGGCTGGCGAATTCGTCTTCATCGGCCGAGGTCGGGCCACCTACACGCACATAGCGGAAGCTGCCGTAGGGGTCGCGTTCGTAGAACGGCACTTGAGCACCGTAACGAATCGCCTTGTCATTGAATTTGAGCTGGTTCTTGGCCTGACGGAAACGCTCGAAATCGTTCCATATCAGGATTGCCACCGGGTGCCCGATGAACATCGGCACTTTGCCTTCCGGCAGCAGCGGATCCGGAGCGTGTTCTTCCGGAAAGACGATGCCGTCCTTGTCCAGGTCAGCAGCGGTAACGATGCGATCCGGTTGCAAGTCTGCACCAAGCCACGACAGGTCGTAGCCGGCATAGATGCGATCAGCCTTGATGGTTTTCAGCAGCATGGCGTGGCCCTGCTGCTCAGGCCAACCCGGCATGTCCTTGGATCGGATATCGCGGGCGAACACTTTGCTGCCGCAGACCTTGGACAGTGCATCGTTACGCTGACGCGCCTTACCGTTGTTGCCGAGCCACTTCTCGGACGGCACGGTGACGCTGTTTTCCATCAAGGCAGCCAGCGCCTGACTGCTGAGCGGCGTGAGCGTGACGCTCACTCCCGCTACCAGCCCGCCCTGAAGGAATGAGCGCCGGGATATTTCACGGTTGGACATGGATCATCCTCTGGGCGGTTATATGTCCGCCCTTCTGGTTATCTACTGGGAATCTCGAGTCTTGCAGAAGCTCTTTCTGGCGTAGCAAAGAGCTGTGTTGACAGTGCAAAGCTGACCGAAAGGTTAACTTTAAAGGTTTCTTGGCTCGCAGCAAACAACCAGTTACATAATTCTGACTAAAGAATCAAAAAATCAATGCGACGTGGCAGCGCAGCAAACCCGTAGAGATAACTGTGCATGTCTAGGCGCTCGCGAAAGCATTCTTGCGGCGGATGCAAATTTTGAATGTGCCGACGCCTTCGCGAGCAGGCTCGCTCCCACGGGGATTTGTATTGGGCACAGGATGGTGGAAGACAGGAAGAAAAGCGGAGGGTCAAATTTCAGACACAAAAAACCCCGGTCTTTCGACCAGGGTCTTTGCTATCGATTCCGAACCAGCCAATGGCTGCTTTCGGTGCTTCAAGGCGTTCAGTGGGCCTCGAAGCAGATATGGCGCAGCGGACGGGACTCGAACCCGCGACCCCCGGCGTGACAGGCCGGTATTCTAACCGACTGAACTACCGCTGCGTATCGCTTTGAGCTTGCGCTCAAGTAACTCGTTTTGATTGAAAGCTTCGGTGCTTTTCAATCGCGAACCAGACAACGTCTGACTCGTTAAATATGGCGCAGCGGACGGGACTCGAACCCGCGACCCCCGGCGTGACAGGCCGGTATTCTAACCGACTGAACTACCGCTGCGCGTCGGTGCAGGCACTTTCAGCCTACCCTCTTGCTTTCGCAAGTTACCCGGAAGTGGTGGGTGATGACGGGATCGAACCGCCGACATTCTGCTTGTAAGGCAGACGCTCTCCCAGCTGAGCTAATCACCCGTTTGCATCTCCGAGGCCGCGAAATTTACGCAGGTAGCGAACCTAAGTCAATAGCAGGATTGAAGTTTTTTTCAAAAACCGCTTTTAGCGACAAGTGTCGAGCAGCAAGCAAAAGCAAGAACACATACCGCAGTCACTTCACTGTTGTGCTTTGACTGGCAGCTTGAAGCTCGAAGCTGCCCTTCACTGCTTGTAAATCATCTTCTTGGTCATGCCGCCGTCAACGACGAATTCCTGCCCGGTGACAAACCCGGCATTCCTCGACAGCAGCCACGCGACCATCGCCGCGACATCCTCAACCGTGCCCACCCTGCCCGCCGGATGCTGAGCGTGATCGGAATCGGTCAACGGCTCGGCACGGCGTGCAAACGGGTCCCGCGCATCAATCCAGCCCGGGCTGACGGCGTTGACCCGAATCTCCGGCCCGAGACTGATGGCCAACGCGTGAGTGAGGGCCAACAACCCACCCTTGCTCGCCGCATATGCCTCGGTATCAGGTTCGGACTGTCCGGCACGGGTCGACGCCAGATTGACGATCGAGCCATTGTGCGCCCGCAGATACGGCGCGCAATGCTTGGCCAGTAGCATCGGCCCGCTGAGATTCACTGCCAGCACCCGATTCCAGTAGGCCAGATCAAGGCTTTCCAGCGTGATGTTGTGGGGATCAGCCACCGCCGCGTTGCACACCAGCGCATCGAGCCGACCAAACTGCCCCAACACCTCGGCCACACCAAGCGCCACCTGACCTTCATCCGCAACGTCCATGGCGATGAACCAGGCGTGCTCGCCCAGCACCTTCGCCACTTTCGAACCCCGCGCACGATCGAGATCGGTCAGCACCACTTGCCAGCCTTCGCTGATCAGCCACGCGGCGATGCCCAGACCAATGCCGCGCGCGGCCCCCGTGACCAGTGCAACGCGGCCATGGGTACCGGCTTTCGCAGTGGACAATTCGATCACAGCGCCGCCAGACCGCGCGCCAGGTCGGCTTGCAGGTCGGCCACGTCTTCCAGACCCACTGCGACACGGATCAGGCTGTCACGAATACCCGCTGCTTCACGCTCCTGCGGCGCCAGACGGCCGTGGGAAGTGGTGCTCGGGTGGGTGATGGTGGTTTTGCTATCACCGAGGTTGGCGGTGATCGAAATCAACCGGGTGGCATCGATAAAGCGCCACGCGCCCTCTTTACCGCCCTTGACCTCAAAACTCACCACCGCACCAAAGCCCTTCTGCTGACGCTGAGCAAGCTCATGCTGTGGATGGCTCTTGAGGCCGGCGTAATGAACCTTCTCGATACCGTCCTGCTGCTCCAGCCATTCGGCCAGTTGCTGGGCGTTGGCACAGTGCGCCTTCATCCGCAGGTTCAGGGTTTCCAGACCTTTGAGGAAGATCCACGCGTTGAACGGGCTCAACGTTGGCCCGGCGGTACGCAGGAAACCGACGACTTCCTTCATCTGCTCGCTGCGACCGGCGACCACGCCGCCCATGCAACGGCCCTGGCCATCGATGAACTTGGTCGCCGAGTGCACGACGATGTCCGCACCGAGCTTCAGCGGCTGCTGCAACGCAGGTGTGCAGAAGCAGTTGTCGACCACCAGCATCGCGCCTTTGGCGTGCGCAATTTCCGCCAGGGCGGTGATGTCCACCAGCTCAGCCAGCGGATTGGATGGCGACTCGACGAAGAGCAGCTTGGTGTTTGGCTTGATCGCCGCATCCCACGCCGGCAGCTCTGCCAGCGGCACATAGTCGACTTCGACGCCGAAACGCTTGAAATACTTTTCGAACAGGCTGATGGTCGAACCGAACACGCTGCGCGAGACCAGCACGTGATCGCCGGCGCTGCACAGGCTCATTACCACCGCCATGATCGCGGCCATGCCGGTCGCCGTCGCGACAGCTTGCTCGGCGCTTTCCAGCGCAGCAATGCGCTCTTCGAACGCGCGCACAGTCGGGTTGGTGTAGCGCGAGTAAACGTTGCCCGGCACTTCGCCAGCAAACCGTGCTGCTGCGTCGGCGGCAGTGCGGAACACGTAGCTTGAGGTGAAGAACATCGGATCACCGTGTTCGCCTTCCGGCGTACGGTGCTGACCGGCACGTACGGCCAGGGTATCGAACGCTACGCCTTCGAGGTCGCTATCCAAACGACCGGCATCCCATTCCTGACTCATGCTGTCACTCCTTGCCTGTTCTCGATAAATAAAAAGTCTTTTGCCAGATACAAAACCGGCCCCTCAGGGCCGGTAGAAACTCAGTTGTTGTACAGATCGATGATCGCACTGACCGCCTGGGTCTTGACCTTCGAGGCATCGTTGCGTGCCTGTTCGATCTTGTCCAGATAAGCCTCGTCGACGTCGCCCGTCACGTACTTGCCGTCGAACACTGCGCAATCGAAGTTTTCGATCTTGATCTTGCCGCCGCCGACCGCTTCGATCAAGTCAGGCAAGTCCTGATAGATCAGCCAGTCAGCACCGATCAGATCAGCCACGTCCTGAGTCGAACGGTTGTGGGCGATCAGTTCATGGGCGCTTGGCATGTCGATGCCGTAGACGTTCGGGAAGCGCACCGCAGGGGCGGCCGAGCAGAAGTAGACGTTTTTCGCGCCGGCTTCGCGGGCCATCTGGATGATCTGCTTGCAGGTGGTACCGCGAACGATCGAGTCGTCAACCAGCATCACGTTCTTGCCGCGGAACTCCAGCTCGATGGCGTTGAGCTTCTGGCGTACCGATTTCTTGCGGGCAGCCTGGCCCGGCATGATGAAGGTGCGGCCGATGTAACGGTTCTTGACGAAACCTTCGCGGAATTTCACGCCCAAGTGATTAGCCAGCTCCAGCGCAGCGGTGCGACTGGTGTCCGGAATCGGGATGACCACGTCGATGTCGTGTTCAGGACGCTCACGCAGGATCTTCTCGGCGAGCTTCTCGCCCATGCGCAGGCGCGCCTTGTAGACCGACACGCCGTCGATGATCGAGTCCGGACGCGCCAGATAGACGTGCTCGAAGATGCACGGTGTCAGGGACGGGCTGGTCGCGCACTGACGGGTGTGCAGCTTGCCCTCTTCAGTGATGTAGACCGCTTCGCCCGGCGCCAGGTCGCGAATCAGGGTGAAACCGAGCACGTCCAGGGAGACACTTTCCGAGGCGATCATGTACTCGACGCCTTCGTCAGTGTGACGCTGACCGAACACGATCGGGCGGATGCCGTGCGGGTCACGGAAACCAACGATGCCGTAACCGGTCACCATGGCCACTACTGCGTAACCGCCGACGCAACGGTTGTGCACGTCGGTCACGGCAGCAAACACGTCTTCTTCGGTCGGTTGCAGCTTGCCGCGCTGGGCCAGCTCGTGGGCGAACACGTTGAGCAGCACTTCCGAGTCGGAACTGGTGTTGACGTGACGCAGATCGGATTCGTAGATTTCTTTGGCCAACTGCTCAACGTTGGTCAGGTTACCGTTATGCGCCAGTGTAATGCCGTAAGGCGAGTTGACATAAAACGGCTGGGCTTCGGCCGAAGTCGAGCTGCCCGCGGTTGGATAACGGACGTGGCCGATACCCATATGGCCGACCAGGCGTTGCATGTGACGCTGATGAAACACGTCACGCACCAGGCCATTGTCCTTGCGCAAGAACAACCGGCCATCATGGCTGGTCACGATACCGGCAGCGTCCTGGCCGCGGTGCTGGAGCACGGTTAGCGCGTCATACAGCGCCTGATTGACGTTCGACTTACCGACGATACCGACGATGCCACACATGCGACGCAACCCCTACTTAATGGATCTGAACTGAACAACACTCACTGCGGCGTTTTGGCCGACGGCAAGAGCTGTTCCTTGAACGGAATTTCAGCGGGTACGCTGATTCCGCTGGCAAGCCACTGACTGCTCCACCCAAGAATCAGGTTCTTGGACCAGTCGGCGACCAATAGAAATTTTGGCACGAGCTGTGACTCTTTCCACCACCCGTCCTGCTGTACCGGCCCCAGGCTCAACAGCCCGACTGCGACGACCACCAGCAACACGCCACGCGCCGCGCCGAAGGCCATTCCCAGAAAGCGGTCGGTCCCGGACAACCCGGTGACGCGAACCAACTCGCCGATAAGATAATTGATCATTGCGCCCACGATCAGCGTGGCGACAAACATGATGGCACAGCCCGCGATCACGCGAGCCGATGGGGTTTCGATGTATCCGGCGAGGTACTCGGACAATGAACCACCGAACATCCAGGCTACGACTCCTGCGATGATCCAGGTCACCAGCGATAATGCTTCTTTGACGAAGCCGCGGCTCAAACTGATCAATGCGGAGATGGCGATGATTGCAACGATCGCCCAGTCAACCCAGGTAAATGGCACAGTGCAGCCTACAGACGGATAAGGCGGCGCATTTTAGCAGAGCGCATGGCTGTCGGTAAGCTGCGATTTTCAGTGCATTTCAATCGAATCGATAGATCCTAGCCACGCTCGGGCTGGAAGCGTACGACAAAGCCCTTGAGCTTCTGCTGACGACTCAAAAGATCACGCAGACGATCGGCTTCGGCGCGCTCGATCAGCGGGCCGACGAACACCCGATTCTTGCCATCGGCGGAACGGATGTAAGCGTTGTAGCCCTGGCTGCGCAGAGTTTTCTGCAGACTCTCGGCGCTGGCGCGGCTCGACAGGCTGGCCAGTTGCACCGACCAGCTTACCGACAGACCATTGGCGTCGACACGGCTCTGAGTGGTATCAGGCTTGGTCGTCGCTGAAGCTATCGGCTGGGCAGGCGCAGGAATCGGCTTGGACACCGGCGGCGGCGCGGCAGGCTTGGCTATCTGAGCCGGCACAACAGGTGCCGCGGCGATCGGCGCAGAAGGCGCGACTTGCTCGGCGATTTCGTCATCGCTTGGCACGGGCTCTTGCGGCAAGGTTTGCGGCTCGGGAACGGCGACCGGTTCCAACTGCACTTGCGGCACGGCAGGCGCAGACGGGGCAGCCGGGGTCTCGACGGTCACCTGACGCTGTTCGTCCTGACGGGAAAACAGCATCGGCAGGAAAATCACCGCCAGCGCCACCAGCACCAGGGCACCGACCATGCGCTGTTTGTACGCTTTATCCAGCAAAGCCATTTGCCGCTTCCTCCGTGGAGTGCCGGGCCAACCATTCAAGGGCCTCGGCGACACAATAAAATGATCCAAACAACAGAATCTCATCGTCGCTAGTTGCGACGGCGCACTGCCCTTCAAGTGCGGCGGCAACACTGTCGTAAGACGTGACCGACGCGCCAAGGTTCTGCAATGCCGCCTGCAATTGCGCAACAGGGCGCGCACGCGGTGAACCCAACGGCGCTACTGCCCAGTGTTCGACACTAGCATTCAACTCGCTGACAACACCATCCAGATCCTTGTCCGCCAACAGACCAAACACCGCCAGACGCTTGCCGACCGGTGGTCGCGAGGCCAGACGGCGAGCCAGATACTCCGCCGCGTGCGGGTTATGGCCAACATCCAGCAACAGATTCAGGCGCTTGCCATTCCATTCGAAGGAACGGCGATCCAGACGCCCGACAACACGTGTCGCCTGCAAGGCCGCCACAATCTGCTGTGCATTCCACGGCAAACCGAGCAGCAGATACGCCTGCAACGCCAGCGCGGCGTTTTCCATCGGCAGATCAAGCAGCGGCAAATCATGCAGCTCGACGACCTGGCCCTGCGCATCGGTACCGCGCCACTGCCAGTTGTGGTCAGTGATGCCGAGATCGAAATCGCGCCCACGCAAGGAGAACGGGCACGCCAGTTCGCGCGCCTTGTCGAGCAACGGTTGCGGAGGATTGAGGTCGCCGCACAGCGCAGGCTTGCCCTGACGGAAGATCCCGGCCTTCTCGAAGGCTACGGATTCGCGAGTATCACCCAGATAATCTGCATGATCGACACCAATGCTGGTGACCAGCGCGATATCGGCGTCCACCACGTTGACCGTATCCAGACGCCCGCCAAGACCGACTTCCAGCACCACAGCGTCGAGCCCGGCCTGCTGAAACAGCCAGAACGCCGCCAGGGTGCCCATTTCAAAGTAAGTCAGGGAGGTTTCGCCGCGCCCGGCCTCGACCGCAGCGAAGGCTTCGCACAGCTGTGCGTCAGTGGCTTCGACGCCATTGAGCTGCACCCGCTCGTTGTAACGCAGCAGGTGCGGAGAATTGTAGACACCAACGCTCAAGCCCTGCGCCCGCAGCAATGAAGCCACGAAGGCGCAGGTCGAACCCTTGCCGTTGGTGCCGGTGACCGTGATCACCCGAGGCGCCGGCTGGCCCAGCCCCATGCGGGACGCTACCTGTTGCGAACGCTCCAGACCCATGTCGATGGCCGACGGATGCAACTGCTCAAGGTAGGCGAGCCACTCGCCAAGGGTGCGCTCGGTCATATGTTGGCAGGCACCGGCGGAACGACGATCGGCTCGATTGGCGCAGCAACGAATGTCGGCGTTGGCTTACCCGTCATTTGTGCCAGCAGGTTACCCAGACGCGGACGCAGTTCCTGACGGTGGATGATCATGTCGATCGCACCGTGCTCCAGCAGGAATTCGCTGCGCTGGAAGCCTTCCGGCAGTTTCTCGCGCACGGTTTGCTCGATAACGCGCGGACCGGCGAAGCCGATCAGGGCCTTAGGCTCGCCAACAATCACGTCGCCGAGCATTGCCAGACTGGCGGAAACACCACCGTAAACCGGATCAGTCAGCACCGAGATGAACGGAATGCCTTCTTCGCGCAGACGCGCCAGCACGGCCGAGGTCTTGGCCATCTGCATCAGCGAGATCAGGGCTTCCTGCATGCGCGCACCACCGGAAGCGGCGAAGCAGATCATCGGGCAGCGGTTTTCCAGCGCGTAGTTGGCAGCGCGTACAAAACGCTCGCCGACGATGGCACCCATGGAACCGCCCATGAAGCTGAATTCAAACGCCGAAACCACTACCGGCATGCCCAGCAGGGTGCCGCTGACGGAAATCAACGCGTCTTTTTCGCCGGTCTGCTTCTGCGCAGCGGTCAGGCGATCCTTGTACTTCTTGCCGTCACGGAATTTCAGACGGTCAACAGGTTCCAGATCGGCGCCCAGTTCGTTGCGACCTTCGGCATCAAGGAAGATGTCGATGCGCGCACGTGCGCCGATGCGCATGTGGTGGTTGCACTTCGGGCAAACGTCCAGGGTCTTTTCCAGCTCCGGACGATAAAGCACAGCCTCACAGGACGGGCATTTGTGCCACAGACCTTCAGGCACCGAGCTCTTCTTGACCTCCGAGCGCATGATCGAAGGGATCAGTTTGTCTACTAACCAGTTGCTCATGCTTTCTTTCTCCAGTACCGGCGGCCCGAACGCTCTGGTTCGCAGCCCCGTGTATGCCCTTGAGCTAAATTCATGTGTGGCGATGATCAAGGATGGCCGGGTCAGAAAAACTGACCTTCGTACAACCCAAAAACCCTCAGCCTCTTTTCTACCAAGCTGTGGACGGCGGCAGTGTGCCAGCCGTCACATCATGCACAGGCCTAAATGCCCCTGACGGCGCCGATGAACGCCTGAACTTTTGCGTGATCCTTGATGCCTTTGCTCGCCTCGACCCCACCGCTGACGTCGACTGCGTAGGGTTTTACCCGAGCCACGGCGCCTGCGACGTTTTCCGGGGTCAATCCACCCGCCAGAATCAGCGGCTTGCTCAAACCTTGCGGAATCAATGACCAGTCGAACGCCTCGCCGGTTCCGCCGGGCACGCCTTCGACGTAGGTATCGAGCAGTACGCCACTGGCACTTGGGTAAGCATCGACAGCCGCGGCAATGTCATCACCGGCCTTGACCCGCAGCGCCTTGATGTAAGGACGATGCCAGCCTTCGCACTCTTCGGCGGTTTCGTCGCCATGGAACTGCAACAGATCCAGCGGCACGGCATCGAGGATTTCCCCCAACTCGCAACGGCTGGCATTGACGAAAAGGCCCACGGTGGTCACAAACGGCGGCAAGGCCTTGATGATTTCCCGTGCTTGCTGCACCGATACTGCGCGCGGACTTTTGGCGTAAAACACGAATCCGATCGCATCAGCCCCGGCTTCGACGGCGGCCAGCGCATCTTCTATGCGGGTAATGCCGCAGATCTTGCTGCGAACGGCTGACATATCGAGAAAAACTCCGAGGCAGAATCCGGGAAAGTCCCGGATGGTAACAAAAGCGTTCGAGGGCGTCAGCCGTCAAGTTCGGAGAAACCCGTAAGGAAATGTGGACCGATAAAACGCTCGGGCAGCGGAAATTCGTCGTGGTACTCGACTTGCACCAGATACAGGCCGTAAGGATGCGCTGTCACGCCGCCAGACCGGCGCTCGCGACTTTCCAGCACTTCCTTCATCCACTCGACCGGCCGCTCGCCAGCGCCGATGGTCATCAGGACGCCGGCGATGTTGCGCACCATGTGGTGCAGGAATGCGTTGGCGCGGATGTCGAGCACAATCATCTTGCCGTGACGTGTCACGCGCAGGTGATGCATCTTCTTGATCGGCGATTTCGCCTGGCACTGGCCGGCACGAAACGCACTGAAATCGTGGGTGCCAATCAGATACTGCGCGGCTTCGGCCATTCGCTCAGCGTCCAGCGGACGGTGATTCCAGGTGATTTCTTCATTGAGATGGGCCGGGCGAATCTGATCGTTGTAGATCACATAACGATAGCGCCGGGCGATGGCCTTGAACCGCGCATGGAAATGCGCCGGCATCACCCGCGCCCAACTGACACTGATGTCGTGAGGCAGGTTGATGTTGGCGCCCATTACCCAGGCCTTCAGCGAGCGGTCGACCTGCGTGTCGAAATGCACCACTTGTCCGCAGGCATGCACACCCGCATCGGTACGCCCGGCGCACTGCAAGGAAACGGGCGCGTTGGCGACCTTCGACAAGGCTTTTTCAAGCGCTTCCTGCACCGTTGCCACTCCGGTTAACTGACGCTGCCAGCCACTGTAGCGCGAGCCTTTGTATTCAACGCCCAGCGCAACGCGGTAAAAGCCGTCGGGGGCCATTTCGGCGACCGGGTTATCTATGTTTGCCAAGGTGGGACAGCCTGCTGTTTTTGCAAAGGCCGGCATTATAAGGCCTCAAGATCAAAAGATCGCAGCCTTCGGCAGCTCCTACACAAGAATCGGCGTTTTCCTGTAGGAGCTGCCGAAGGCTGCGATCTCTTGATCCAGTGAGCCAAACAAAAACGGCAGCCTCTTGGGCTGCCGTTTTTGTTTACAACTGAAACTACTACAGGCTCGAGAGCATGTCCTTGGCTTCGCCGCGTTGCTTCTCGTCACCCTCGGTCAACACTTCGTTGAGGATGTCGCGCGCACCGTCGCTGTCGCCCATGTCGATGTAGGCCTGGGCCAGATCAAGTTTGGTGGCTGCTTCGTCGGTGCCCGCGAGGAAGTCGAAATCGTCTTCACCCAAATCATCACCCAGCGCCGCATCGGCCTCGGTGAACGTCGGCTCGGCGATGCTCTGCGACAGGCGATCCAGCTCGGCGTTGACGTCATCCAGCTCGGCGGCAAATGCATCAGGCTCGCCCGCCGGGTTGGAGTCCATCTCGTCAGCCAGCGACAGGTCGAAATCGGCTGGCAGCTCCAGGTCATCCTGCGGCAAATCGGCGACGACCGGTGGCTCTACCGGCGACAAATCCTTCACGCCGTCATCCAGATCCAGCAGGAAGTCATCATCGGCCAACGGTGCTGGAGCAGGAGCCGGCTCTGCGCCAAGGTCCAGATCCAGGTCGAAATCCGACAGATCATCCAGATTCTCTTTGATGTCGGTCTGCTGTTGCAGCACCGATTCAAAGCTCAGATCGTCGTCCGACGGGAACTCGTCCAGTTCGACAGGCGCTTCGGGTTCAACGATTGGCGCCGGTTCCACCGGAGTGATGTTGTCGAGATCGTCCAGACTCAGGTCGAACGCGCTGTCCAGATCGTCCGTTGCTGGCGACGGCTCAGGCGTTTCGGGCTCATCCAGCAGCAATTCCTTGACGTACTGGGCGTCCAGCTCCGCTGCAATGGCGGCGGCGGCCAAACCACCGGCAACCGCTACTGCCATGGCCGGGAAACGGCTTTTCAGCTCTTCGACCTTGGCGAAGTTGTCGCCATTGGCCACCAACTGACGCTCCTGGCCTACGAAAGCATCGCGATCACCCTGCTGACCATAGACTTCCATCAGCTTCAGACGCAGATCACTGCGCTGCGGCTCAAGACTGATGCCCTCTTCCAGCAACGCAGCAGCCTGATTCAGACGCCCGGCGTTGATGTGCGATTGAGCCTTGTCGAGGACGTCATCGGAGCGCTCGCCTGCCGGGGCAACCAGCGGCGCAGCGATTGGCTCGGCCATGACGATTGGTGCCACAATCGGGGCGACTACTGGCGCTGGTGCCGGAGTGTTGAGTTTGACGCTCGCGGCTGGGGTTTCCAGACCTTCGAAGCTGCTTTCCGGCAGATCCTGCTCGGCGGAGAACTCTTGTTCCTCAGCCAGGGCGCGGGCCATGCGCACATGCTTCTCGGCTTCCTGCTGGGCTTTGCGGCGACGGGCCAGCAGCAACAGCAACAACAGCAAGACCACGGCACCGCCACCGACCAGACCCAGCAAGATCGGATTGGTCAGCAGTTCGTTAAAGGTTTTTTCGTCATCGGCGACAGGTGTGGTTTCGACCACCGGCTCGACCACCGGCTCGACCACTGGCTCAACTGGCGTCTCGGCCGGCGGTGCAATGGCGGACTCTGGTGTCGGAGCTGCTTCTGCCGGTGTCGCTGGCGGTGTGGCGGCCAACTCGGCAGTGATCGCAGGCACCGCCGGATTAGCGTCTGGAGCAGCGCCCGCCCCTTCGGCCTGCATCTTCGCCAATTGATTGTTCTTCAACTCGATCAGACGTTGCAGCTTGTCCAGCTGACTTTGCAGATCGGTCATGCGGCTTTTCAGTTCCTCGTTGTCACGAAGGGTCGTGTCGAGGTTTTCCTGAGTGACCGCGAGCTTGTCGCTCAGGGCCTTGGCGTCGCCCGCCGGGCCTTTGCCGCGCGCCTTGGCGCTTTCAGCAGAAACCAGGCTCAGGTTGTCTTGCGCGTCAGGCGCAGCGCCCGTATTGCCGCGACCACGGTTGGTCGCATCAAGTTGCTGCTGACCGGTGCCAGGTTTGGCCACATAACGACGACCCTGACGCCAGGCTTCGTTTTGTGCTGCGACTTCAGCGATGGCCGCCGACTGTGGCAGCGCAGTGCTTTGCACCGAATCCGGAAGACGCAGGACCTGGCCGACTTTCAGGCGATTGATGTTGCCGCCGATAAACGCATCCGGGTTCAACGCCTGAATGGCCAGCATCGTCTGCTGCACCGAACCGCCGTTACGGGCCTTCGCCGCAATTTCCCACAAGGTGTCACGCGGGGTGGTGGTGTATTGCGTCGGGTGTGTGGCGCCGGTGGTCGGTGCAGTGATGGTTTGCGACGGCGCCGGTTGCGCAGCGGCGTCAGCGGTCTGCGGCGAAAACTTCGACGGATCCAGCAGTACGCTGTAATCGCGCAACAAGCGGCCATTCGGCCACATCACCTGGACGAGGAATTTCACCATCGGTTCCGACAGTGGCTTGCTCGAGGTCACGCGCAGCACGCTTTTGCCGCTGGCGTTGAGTACGGGGGTGAACGTCAGATCATTGAGGAAGGCCTGGCGGTCGACGCCGGCCTTGGCAAAGTCTTCCGGCGAGGCCAGGCTCGGCACCACTTCGGCAGCGGTGAGATCCTTGACGTCGAGCAGCTCGATTTCAGCCACCAGCGGCTGGTTCAGGGTCGACTTCAGGGTCAGCTCCCCGAGCCCGAGGGCATGCGCCATACCGGAGGACAGCGCCGAGGCGGCCGCTATTGCTAACACCAGTTTGCGAACTTGAACCATAGCCTCATCCTTTGTTTGAACGTTCCTCGGCCAGCGAGAAGATGTTGAATATCGCTGCCGTAAGGCATTGCGCGCGACGACGACAGACTGCCGCGCGCGATCATTTCTTTGATGCCCCGGAAAGTCCCGGAGGGTGACACGTTATCAACTGCTTCGGCCAAGCATAGCGCCCAGCTAGAATCAGTCGACAAATTGTTGCCAAGTATCTTTTACAGCAGGTCTTTTATCAACAACTCGGCAACCTGCACAGCATTGAGTGCTGCGCCTTTGCGCACGTTATCTGACGTCAGCCACAGATTAAGTTCCGCCGGGTCATCGACACCACTGCGAACACGACCGACATAGACCACGTCCTGCCCCACCGCGTCTCCGACTGCCGTCGGGTAATCACCCGCATCGACCAGTTCAATGCCCGACGCTGCTTCCAGCGCAGCATTGACCTTTTTCAGGTCGACGGCCTGCGCTGACTGCAAGGTCACGCTAAGGCTATCGCCAAAAAACACCGGGGCTTGAACGCAACTTGCGGAAATCTTTAATAAAGGCTGTGCCAGCACCTGACGCAACTCACGCACCAGGCGTTTTTCCAGCAGCGTATGGCCCTGCGCGTCCGGCGTGCCGACCTGGGCCAGCAGGTTGAACGCCATCTGCCGATCAAAAAACTTGGGCTCCAACGGGCGCATGTTCAGCAGCTCGGCGGTCTGGCGTGCCAGCTCGGCGACGGCTTCACGACCCTGGGCGGAAACGGCCAGGTTGGCGGTGACGTTGACGTATTGCAGATCGATCAGATCGAGCAACGGCGCGAGCACCACGGTAAGCGTGGTCGCCGACGGGCTCGGGCTGCTGACCTGGAATGGCGCTTTCAAGCCGGCGAGCACATCAGCATTGGCTTCCGGCACCACTTGCGGCGCCTGATCGGCCGGCAAGGCGCCGGACAGGTCGATCAGCGAGCAACCAGCGGCGTGGGCGCGGGCGGCGTAGCTCAGGGTGATGGCTGGACCGGCGGCGAAGAACACCAGTTTGACCTTGCTGAAATCGAATTCGTCGACCTCACGCACGCGCACGTTCTTGTTACGGAACAGCACCGAGCTGCCGGCGGATTCGCTGCTGGCCAACAGGTGCAGGTTGCCGATCGGGAAATTACGCTCTTCAAGAATCTGTACGAGGGTTTCGCCGACAGTACCGGTGGCGCCGATCACGGCAATATCAAGGGTCTGGGTCATGGTGCGGCCTCTGGCGAAACGGGGGGAGCGGCACTTTACCGGGTGACTGGCGCACAGGCAATTTCTGCCGGGGATTTGTGGCGCCTATAACGCCCCCTTCGCGAGCAGGCTCGCTCCCACAGGTGAATGCATTCCAAAGGTGGGAGCGAGCCTGCTCGCGAAGGCGCCAAATCAGGCAATCGAGAACTCTGAAGCATAAAAAAACCCGCGCCTCTAGCAAGGCGCGGGTTTTTCATTGCTTCAAACGATCAACGCTCAAGCAAAATCCGCAGCATGCGACGCAGCGGTTCGGCCGCGCCCCACAGCAGTTGGTCGCCGACGGTGAAGGCGCCCAGATACTGGGTGCCCATGTTCAGCTTGCGCAGACGACCGACCGGAACATTCAGGGTGCCGGTGACTTTGGTCGGGCTCAGCTCCTGCATGCTGATCTCGCGCTGATTTGGTACCAGTTTGACCCAAGGGTTGTGCTGGCTGATCAGCCCTTCGATGTCGGCGATCGGTACGTCCTTGTTCAGCTTGATGGTCAGCGCCTGGCTGTGGCAACGCATGGCGCCGATGCGCACGCAGATGCCGTCGACCGGGATCGGGCTCTTGAAGCGACCGAGAATCTTGTTGGTCTCGGCCTGGGCCTTCCACTCTTCGCGGCTCTGGCCGTTCGGCAGTTCCTTGTCGATCCATGGGATCAGGCTGCCGGCCAACGGTACGCCGAAGTTTTCGGTCGGGTAGGCTTCGCTGCGCATGGCATCGGCTACACGACGGTCGATGTCGAGGATCGCGCTGGCAGGATCGGCCAGTTGCTCGGCAACAGCGGCATGGGTCGCGCCCATTTGCTTGATCAGTTCACGCATGTTCTGCGCGCCAGCACCGGAGGCCGCCTGATACGTCATGGCGCTCATCCACTCGACCAGACCAGCCTCGAACAGACCGCCCAGGCCCATCAGCATCAGGCTGACGGTGCAATTGCCGCCGATGTAGTTCCTGGTGCCCGCATCCAGCTGCTGGTCGATGACCTTGCGGTTGACCGGATCAAGAATGATGACCGCGTCATCGTTCATGCGCAGGCTGGAAGCCGCGTCGATCCAGTAACCCTGCCAGCCGGCTTCGCGCAGCTTGGGGAACACTTCGCTGGTGTAGTCGCCGCCCTGGCAGGTCAGGATCACGTCGAGGGTCTTCAGCTCTTCAATGCTGTAAGCGTCCTTGAGCGGAGCAATGTCCTTGCCCACGGACGGGCCTTGGCCACCGACATTGGAAGTGGTGAAAAACACCGGCTCGATAAGATCGAAATCCTGCTCTTCCAGCATCCGCTGCATGAGCACGGAACCGACCATACCGCGCCAACCGATCAGACCTACACGTTTCATCGCAACTACACCTTCTTGAAAAGTGGGCCGCTGCTTTGTATTGAATTTCGCAGCGGGCCCGAGAGATTACAGATTCCGCAGCGCGGCGACTACTGCGTCGCCCATTTCCTGCGTACCGACTTTGGTGCAACCGGCCGAATAGATGTCGCCGGTGCGCAGGCCCTGATCCAGAACCACGCTGACGGCTTTCTCGATGGCATCGGCCGCGTCATGCAGATTGAAGCTGTAACGCAGCATCATCGACACCGACAAAATGGTCGCCAACGGGTTGGCAATGCCCTTGCCGGCAATGTCCGGCGCCGAACCGTGGCAAGGCTCGTACATGCCCTTGTTATTGGAGTCGAGCGAGGCCGACGGCAGCATGCCGATGGAACCGGTAAGCATCGACGCTTCGTCGGAGAGGATGTCGCCGAACAGGTTGTCGGTGACGATCACGTCGAACTGCTTCGGTGCGCGCACCAGTTGCATGGCGGCGTTGTCGACGTACATATGGCTCAGTTCGACTTCTGGATAATCTTTAGCAACCTGCTCGACCACTTCACGCCACAGTTGGCTGGAAGCCAGCACGTTGGCCTTGTCCACCGAGCACAGCTTCTTGCCACGCACCATGGCCATGTCGAAACCGACACGGGCGATGCGGCGGATCTCGCTTTCGCTGTATGGCAGGGTGTCGTAGGCCTGACGCTCGCCGTTTTCCAGCGTACGGGTGCCGCGCGGCGCGCCGAAGTAGATACCGCCGGTCAGCTCACGGACGATCAGGATGTCCAGGCCGGCAACGATTTCCGGCTTCAGGCTCGAAGCATCGGCCAGTTGCGGGTACAGGATCGCCGGACGCAGATTGCCGAACAGGCCCAGTTGCGCACGGATTTTCAGCAGACCGCGCTCAGGGCGGATGTCACGCTCGATGGTGTCCCATTTCGGGCCACCGACAGCGCCCAGCAGCACTGCATCGGCAGCGCGGGCACGGTCGAGGGTTTCGTCGGCCAGTGGCACGCCGTGCTTGTCGATGGCCGCGCCACCGATCACGTCATGGCTCAGCTCGAAACCCAGGCTGTACTTGTCGTTGGCCAATTCCAGCACCTTGACCGCTTCGGCCATGATTTCCGGACCAATACCGTCGCCTGGGAGAATCAGAATCTGCTTGCTCATGCTTTCCTCGTGTCTTCAGTCGGTGCGCCATCAACGGACGCACCCGGAAAAATTCTTGTCGTTCTAGAACTGTTTTTCAGCCCAGAGCACGATCACATCTGTACTGAACGAGCCATCGGCTTCGATCTCGAAATATTCGCGTACTTCGTTGCCCATCGACTGCTGCAACTGGCGGATCGCGGCGCGCATCACTTCAGGTGTGCGCATGCGCTCGACCCAACTGCTGAACTCCAGACGCAGACGTTGGCGCGCAGTGCTACGCGTATGCAAACCCGCCTCACTGACCTGCCGCAACCACTCGCCGGCAGAATAATCGCGCACATGGCTGGTGTCGCGCAGCACTTCGACGCTTTGCAGGTAAGTGTCGAACAACGGGCTGCCCGGCGACAACACATCGACGAACGCCGCCACACCGCCCGGCTTCAGCACCCGGCGTACTTCGCGCAGGGCCACACCGAGATCGCTCCAGTGATGCGCCGAATAACGGCTGAACACGAAATCGAATTCGCCATCGGCAAACGGCAGACGCTCGGCGGCCCCGTTGACCGTGGCGATATTGCTCATGCCGCGATCGACGGCAGCAGCCGCCACGACGTCGAGCATCTGCTGCGACAGGTCATAGGCGACCACTTCCCTGACCAGCGGCGCCACGTGAAAACTCACATGCCCGGCGCCACACCCCAGGTCCAGCAACCGGGCGTCGCCCTGCCCTGCCAGTTCAGCTTGTAGCAGTGCGAATTCGGTACCTTGCGCGTGAACGGCGCTGCTCAGGTAGGCGGCGGCCTGTTCACCGAATTGCTTTTGTACAACCTGACTGTGCTGGGCGGTGCTGGTCATAGTCACATCCTGACATTTGTGTTGTTTTGGCTGCCGTCTTCGCGAGCAGGCTCACTCCCACATTTGAAATGCATTCCAATGTGGGAGCGAGCCTGCTCGCGAAGAGGCCCGCTCTAACTACATCAGTCTCAAATCAATCAAGCGTCGCGAAACAGCCAAGGCTGGCTCACACGGTGCCTGGCCTCGAACGTCGCAATCGCTTCGTGGTCTTGCAAGGTCAGGCCGATATCGTCCAGACCGTTGAGCAGGCAATGCTTGCGGAACGCATCGATCTCAAAGCGGTAAACCTTGCCATCCGGACGCGTCACGGTTTGTGCTTGCAGATCGACCTGCAATTGATAGCCCGGCTCAGCTTCAACCTGCTTGAACAGCTCATCGACTTCAGCGTCGCTCAAGATGATCGGCAGCAAGCCGTTCTTGAAGCTGTTGTTGAAGAAGATGTCGGCGTAGCTCGGCGCGATGATGCTGCGAAAACCGTACTCTTCCAGCGCCCATGGCGCGTGTTCACGGCTGGAGCCGCAACCGAAGTTCTCGCGGGCCAGCAACACGCTGGCGCCTTGGTAACGCTCGGCGTTGAGCACGAAATCCTTGTTCAACGGGCGCTTGGAGTTGTCCTGATACGGTTGCCCGACATCGAGGTAACGCCATTCATCGAACAGGTTCGGGCCGAAACCGGTGCGCTTGATCGACTTCAAGAACTGCTTGGGAATGATCTGGTCGGTGTCGACATTGGCACGATCCAAAGGCGCGACAAGGCCAGTGTGCTGGGTAAAAGCTTTCATGCTGCGCTCCTTAAATCAATTCACGAACGTCGATGAAGCGACCGTTCACCGCCGCAGCCGCCGCCATCGCCGGGCTGACGAGGTGGGTGCGGCCACCGGCACCCTGACGGCCTTCGAAGTTGCGGTTGGAAGTCGAGGCGCAATGCTCGCCGGACTCCAAACGGTCCGGGTTCATCGCCAGACACATTGAGCAACCGGGTTCACGCCATTCAAAACCGGCTTCGAGGAAAATCTTGTCCAGACCTTCAGACTCGGCCTGCGCCTTCACCAGACCCGAGCCCGGCACGACGATGGCTTGCTTGATGGTCGAAGCCACTTTGCGGCCCTTGGCAATGACAGCGGCGGCGCGCAAATCTTCGATCCGCGAGTTGGTGCAGGAACCGATGAATACGCGATCGAGTTGAATGTCGGTGATCGCCTGATTGGCGGTCAAACCCATGTATTTCAGGGCGCGGACGATCGAGTCGCGTTTGACCAGATCCATTTCCTTGTCCGGGTCCGGCACGTTCTGATCAACGGCCAAGACCATTTCCGGCGAAGTGCCCCAGCTGACTTGCGGCTTGATCTGCGCGGCGTCGAGTTCGACCACGGTATCGAATTTGGCGTCGGCGTCGGACACCAGATCTTTCCAGGACTCGACGGCCATCTCCCACTCGGCGCCCTTCGGTGCGAACGGACGGCCCTTGACGTAATCGACAGTTTTTTGATCCGCCGCGACCAGACCCACGCGGGCGCCGGCTTCGATGGACATGTTGCAGATGGTCATGCGGCCTTCGACGGACAAATCGCGAATCGCGCTGCCGGCGAATTCGATGGCATGGCCGTTACCGCCGGCGGTGCCGATCTTGCCGATCACGGCGAGGACGATGTCCTTGGCGGTCACGCCGAACGGCAATTGGCCTTCGACGGATACCAGCATGTTTTTCATTTTCTTGGCGACCAGGCACTGAGTGGCGAGCACATGCTCGACCTCGGAAGTGCCGATACCGTGAGCCAGAGCGCCGAACGCGCCGTGGGTCGAGGTGTGCGAGTCACCGCAGACCACGGTCATGCCCGGCAAGGTCGCGCCCTGCTCCGGGCTGATCACGTGGACGATGCCTTGGCGAACGTCGTTCATCTTGAACTCGACGATGCCGTATTCATCACAGTTGTCATCGAGGGTCTGAACCTGCAAACGCGAGACCTGGTCGGCGATGGCTTCGATGCCACCCTTGCGCTCCGGGGTCGTCGGTACGTTGTGGTCCGGGGTCGCGATGTTGGCATCGATGCGCCAAGGCTTGCGCCCGGCCAGACGCAGACCTTCAAAGGCTTGCGGCGAAGTCACTTCGTGAATGATGTGACGATCGATGTAGATCAACGCAGAGCCATCGTCGCGCTGCTTGACCAAATGCGAATCCCAGAGTTTGTCGTAGAGCGTTTTGCCGGCCATCAGACGGTTCCTCATCAGCTTGTTTCTATGCCCTGGGTATTTGAGAGATTCAATAACCCTTTGGCTTGTGAGGTCGATCCTATGGGGTTAGATTAAATAACTCAAATTCATATTTTTTATGCTTTGGATAACCAACTGGAATACAACCATGGATCTGGCCAACCTCAACGCTTTTATCGCCATCGCCGAGACCGGCAGTTTCTCCGGCGCCGGTGAGCGGCTGCACCTGACACAACCGGCTATCAGCAAGCGTATCGCCGGTCTGGAGCAGCAACTCAAGGTGCGCCTGTTTGATCGACTGGGTCGCGAAGTCGGCCTGACCGAAGCTGGTCGCGCCCTGCTGCCACGGGCTTATCAGATTCTCAATGTGCTGGACGACACCCGTCGCGCACTGACCAACCTGACCGGCGAAGTCAGCGGCCGCCTTACATTGGCCACCAGTCATCACATTGGCCTGCACCGCTTGCCGCCGCTACTGAGGGAGTTCACCCGCTGCTACCCACAGGTCGCGCTGGATATTCAGTTTCTCGATTCGGAAGTGGCCTACGAAGAAATACTCCACGGCCGCGCGGAACTGGCGGTCATCACCCTTGCCCCCGAGCCGCACACGCTGGTCAAAGCCACCCCGGTGTGGGATGACCCGCTGGATTTCGTGGTCGCCCCGGAGCATTCATTGATCAGTAATGGCGTCGTCAGTCTGGCGGACATTGCCGGCCATCCGGCGGTTTTCCCCGGCGGCAACACATTTACGCACCATATTGTCCAACGTTTGTTCGAGGCCCAGGGGCTGACACCGAACATCGCGATGAGCACCAACTACCTGGAAACCATCAAAATGATGGTCTCCATTGGCCTGGCATGGAGCGTGCTGCCGCGCACCATGCTCGATGAACAGGTGGCAAGCATCGCATTGCCGGGCATACAGCTCAGTCGCCAGCTAGGCTATATCGTGCACACCGAACGGACGCTATCGAATGCAGCAAGAGCTTTTATGGCCTTGCTGGATGCACAAATCGATCTGCCAGGGACTCAGGGCTAACTTGTGCTAATCCTATAGAGCCGCTGCCCCTGTGCCTAAACGCCACCACCCGCTCAAGGCCTGTCGATAATGCCGAAATCTGTTGACCGAATTCCGCCGATGCCGCGCATTCAAGCGATTGACCCGCGACATTCCGAGCAGAGCTGGGAGAGCGCGCCGCAATTGCTCGCAGCGCTGAACGGTGCGCGGCTCGGCGCCTGGTATTGGGATATCGAGCGCGGTCAGATCAGTTGGTCGCGTGGCACGCAGGCATTGTTCGGCTTCGATCCGCGCCAGCCGCTGCCGGAAGATCTCGAATACCTGGATTTGCTGCCACCCGAAGACCGGGCAAAAACCGTGCGCGCCTTCCACGCGGTAATTGCCGGCGCCCCGCTGGAACAGGCGATGCATCACCGCATCCGCTGGCCCGACGGCAGCCTGCACTGGCTGGAGATCAACGGCAGCCTGCTGCCAGACAAAAACGGCCGCCCCCGAATGATTGGGGTGATTCGCGAAATCACGCACCAGCGGCAACGCGAACAAGCCCTGAGCAGTTCGGAGAAACGTTTCGCCACGCTGTTTCATCTGTGCCCGAACATGGTGCTGCTGACCCGCCAGGAAGACGGTTTGATCAGCGAAGCCAACCAGTATTTCGAAAGCCTGTTCGGCTGGCCGGTGCAAAGCGCGATTGGCCGCACCACGCTGGAACTGGGCCTGTGGGTGCACCCTGAGCAGCGCGGCGAACTGGTCAAGAAGACCAAGGCCAAGGGTGAACTGATCAGCATGGAAGTGCAGTTTCGCGCCAGTAACGGGCAGATCCATGACGGCATTCTCAGTGCGCAAAAGGTCGAACTCGAAGGCCAGCCTTATCTGCTGAGCACGTTCCTCGACACCACCGAGCGCAAAGCTGCGGAACACGCCTTGAAAGACAGCCAGGAACGCCTCGACCTGGCGCTCGACTCGGCGCAGCTCGGCACGTGGGACTGGCACATTCCCAGCGGCATGCTCTATGGCTCGGCGCGCGCGGCGCAATTGCACGGACTGGAGCCGAAACCGTTCCATGAATCGTTCGACGAGTTTTTCGAAGGTGTGCCCGGCGAGGAGCGCGACAGCATGCGCGACGCCTATCGCAGCCTGCGCGAAGGCCCGGCGGGCAATTACCAACTGACGTATCGCGTGCAATTGCCGGACGGCAGCTCACGTTATCTGGAAAGCCGCGCCCGCCTCTATCGCGACGACAATGGCGCGCCATTGCGCATGGCCGGCACTTTGCTCGACATCACCGATCAGGTCGAACGCGAACAACGCCTGGTGGCCTCGGAAGAGAAATTCGCCACGCTGTTCCAGGTCAGCCCCGACCCGATCTGCGTCACCCGTCAGGACAGCGGCGAGTTCATCGAAATCAACAACAGTTTCACCCAGACCTTTGGCTGGAGCGCCGCCGACGTAATCGGCCGCACCGCCGAAGACATCGGCCTGTGGGACGCATCGGCGAAAAGTCTGCAGCGCATCGAAAGGGTGATCCGCGAACAAGGCCTGAGCAATGTCGCGATCATCGTCCAGCACAAGGACGGCCAGTCGTTGACCTGCGTGATTTCCAGTCGGCAGATCAGCGTTGGCGATCAACCGTGCATCGTCACTACATTGCGCGATATCACCCAGCAGCAACGCTCGGAAGCGGCCCTCAAGGCCAGCGAAGAGAAGTTCGCCAAGGCGTTTCACTCCAGCCCCGACGCCATCACCATCACCGAGCGCGACACCGGGCGCTATCTGGAGGTCAACGACGGTTTCTGTCGCCTCACCGGATATCGCGCCGATGAAGTGCTGGGTAAAACCGTGTATCAGGTCGGGATCTGGGCCGAGGAGAAACAACGTTCAGCCCTGCTCGCCGAATTGCAGATCAAGGGCCGCGTGCACCATCAGGAAATGCTCGGGCGCAACAAGCGCGGGGAAATCCTCACGGTGGAAGTCTCGGTGGAGCCGATCACCCTGAATGAAACGGCTTGCCTGCTGCTGACAGCTCGAGACGTCAGTCTGTTGAAAAACGCTGAAGCACAAATCCGCCATCTGGCTTACCACGACCCGCTGACCAACCTGCCCAACCGTGCGTTGTTGATGGATCGACTGAGCCAGCAGATCGCCCTGCTCAAACGCCACAACCTGCGCGGCGCCTTGCTGTTTCTCGATCTCGATCACTTCAAGCACATCAATGACTCACTTGGCCATCCGGTCGGCGACACGGTGCTGAAGATCATCACGGCGCGGCTCGAAGCCAGTGTGCGCATGGAGGATACGGTGGCGCGCCTGGGCGGCGATGAATTCGTGGTGCTGCTCAGCGGCCTGGAGGGCACGCGCAATGAAGTCAGCTTGCAGGTACGCGAACTGGCCGACACCCTTCGTGAACTGCTCTCGGAACCGATGTTCCTCGACGGCCAGCGCCTGCAAGTCACACCAAGCATCGGCGTGGCACTGATTCCGGATCACGGCTCTACCCCGACCGACCTGCTCAAGCGTGCCGACATTGCCTTGTACCGAGCCAAGGATTCCGGGCGCAACACCACGCAGATGTATCACAACACCATGCAGAAAGCGGCCAGCGAACGTCTGCGCATGGAGACCGACTTGCGCCTGGCGCTGTCGCGCGGCGAATTCAGGGTGCATTTCCAGCCGCAAATCGACGCGCAGAACAACCGCATCATCGGCGCCGAAGCCCTGGTGCGCTGGAACCACCCGAAACTCGGCGCACAGTCACCGACCGAGTTCATCAAGGTTCTGGAAGACAGCGGTCTGATTCTGGAAGTCGGCACATGGATACTTGATGAAGCCTGCTCGGCGTTCAAACAACTGATCGCCCTGCAACTGGTCGACCCGCTCAATTTCAGCTTGTGCGTCAACATCAGCCCGCGCCAGTTCCGCCAGAACGACTTCGTCGAGCGTATCGAACAAAGCATGGTCAGCCACGGCCTGCCGTGCTCGCTGCTGAAACTGGAGATCACCGAAGGCATCGTCATCCAGAACCTGGAGGACACCATCAGCAAGATGCGCCGCCTGAAAAAGCTCGGTGTGAGTTTCGCCATGGACGACTTTGGCACCGGTTATTCATCGCTGACTTACCTCAAGCGCTTGCCGGTGGACACGTTGAAAATCGATCAGTCGTTTATCCGCGATGCGACCACTGACCCGAACGACGCGGAGATCATCCGCGCCATCGTCGCCATGGCCCGCAGCCTGAAACTCGAAGTGATCGCCGAAGGCGTGGAAACCCCGGAGCAGCTTGAGTTTTTGCAGGGCCTGGGTTGCCATTTGTACCAAGGGTATCTGCACAGTCGGCCATTGCCGCTGGAGGACTTGAAAAAGCTGCTGACATAACGCGCTCAGCTTGCACCCGGCCAACAATTGCCAGTGTTGGCGGCAACCTGTAGGGTCGCGTTTTTTGCGCCGTTTCGAGATCAATCATGCAGGATGCAACCCTCCCACGCCCGGCCCTGCTGGGCATCGACCTTGGCACCACCAACAGTCTTATCGCCGTCTGGCAGGACGGTCAGGCCCGATTGATTCCCAACGCCCTCGGCGACGTGCTGACCCCATCGGTGGTCAGCCTCGACGAAGACGACACGATTCTGGTCGGCAAAGCTGCGCGCGCCCGACTGACCACGCACCCGGAACGCAGCGCCGCGGCTTTCAAGCGCTTCATGGGCAGCGACAAGCAGATTGAACTGGGCAGTCGTCAGTTCAGCCCCGAAGAATTGTCGGCACTGGTGCTCGGCTCACTCAAGCAGGACGCCGAAGCCTTTCTCGGCCACCCGGTATCCGAAGCAGTGATTTCCGTACCGGCGTATTTCAGTGACGAGCAACGCAAACGCACGCTGTTTGCCGCCGAACTGGCTGGTTTGTCCGTGACGCGCCTGATCAACGAGCCGACCGCTGCTGCCATGGCCTATGGGCTGCACGAGCAGAAATTCGAACGCACGCTGATTTTCGATCTGGGCGGCGGCACCTTCGATGTCACGGTGCTGGAATATGCGCTGCCGCTGATTGAAGTGCATGCGTCCACCGGCGACAACTTCCTCGGCGGCGAAGACTTCACCGCCGCGCTGTTGCAGGCCTGCCTCAAGGCCTGGCAATTGACCCCGACAATGGTCGATGCACAAGGCATGGCCAGCCTGGGTGATGCGCTGGAGCAGCTCAAGTGCAAACTCGGTGAAGGCACGCAACATTTGAGCTGGCGCCATGCAGACAAGACATTTGAATGGTCGCTGGATGAAGTCGCTGCGGTGAAGATCTGGGAGCCACTGCTCGGCCGCTTGCGCGCACCGATCGAACAAGCCCTGCGCGATGCCCGGCTCAAGCCCCGTGATCTCGACAGCCTGGTATTGGTGGGCGGTGCCACGCGAATGCCGGCGGTGCAGCAGATGGTCGCCACGCTCTTCGGGCGCCTGCCTTATCGTCATCTGGATCCCGACACCCTTGTCGCGCTCGGCGCCGCGACGCAAGCGGCGTGCAAGGCGCGCGACGGTGCGGTGGAAGAGCTGATCCTGACGGACGTCTGCCCTTACACACTGGGCATCGAGACTATGCGCGGCAAGGGTATCGAAGGCGCCTTCTCACCTATCATCGAACGCAACACCATCATTCCAACGTCTCGGGTGGAGCGCTATTACACGACGCATCCGCGGCAGGAAAAAATCCGCATTGCGGTGTATCAGGGCGAACGTCCATGGGTACGCGACAACATTCTTATCGACGCTTTCGATGTCACGCTGATGCCCACCGAGCACATGCAGCAACTGGATGTGCGTTTCAGCTACGACATCAATGGCTTGCTCGAAGTTGACGTCACGTTGCTGGAAACAGGTGCACGGTACAGTCACAGCATCGACCGCAGCCCCACCGGACTCGATGAACAGGCCCGAAAAAACAGTCATGACCGGCTCGCCGCGCTCAAGGTTCACCCGCGCGATGCATTACCCAACCGCACGCTGCTGGCACGTCTGGAGCGGGCATGGATGCAGAGCCTGGGGACGGAGCGCGAGCGCATTGCCGAATGGCTGCACAGTTTCACCACCGTGCTCGGCGGCCAGCAATCGTCAGAGATCGCCAGCCACCGCGCACAGCTCAACAGCGCGCTCGATGAGTTGCGCCTCTAGCCAATGAGCCGGCGCAACGCTGCCTGCAATCCACCGGACAATGGATCCTCACGGAAACTCTCCGGTGGCACGCCGTAGCGATTGGGCAGCTTCTCGCCAGGAAAACCGAACAATACCAACGGCAGAAACGGCAAAACCGGCGTCAGCCCCGCGAGTACCAGAAAGGTCGCGACGCCTCGGCCCATGTCGTGCAGGCGCCGCAGCATGGCGCTGAGCAACAGCAGCAGCGCCACGGCCAACACAACGAAGGCCGAAGTCATTGAGCCACTGAACAATGCCAACAGCGGCGTCAGCAATACGATTCCGATCACTTGCCCGACAAATGCCTCACGCCCCAACCGTGTGCCCAGGCGCCAGAACGCTGTGGCGGCGACCGGACGTGTGTCGGCCTTGGCCAACAACAAGCGTTCGGACCACGACAGCAATGCGCTGAAGGCAAACCGTAAACCGAGCCCGTTCTGCGTATCGTCCTTGGCGCGTTGCAGGCGCATCAGGGTTTTCTGGCGTGGCACGCCGGCATTGCCGTAAAGCACCAGGTCCTTAAGCACGTCGAGCGCCAGGTAAAACGCGTCGATGTCGTTAACGCCTTCGTCTTCCAGAGCCTCGCGTGGTGGGCGCGCCGGCTCGCCTTTGATCAGACTGTGGCGGAAACCGTCGAACCAATCCTGGGGATTGACGATTTCGGTAATTCTGTCGAGCAGAAAGCGCCGCTGCTTGGCGTCAAACAGTCCGCAGTGATAGAGCACTGCCGTCAGGAGCATTCGTCCCAGCAGATCATCGTCAAATGCACTCAGATCGCTGCGCATGCATTCGAACAGGCGGTCGTTGCTCAACAGTCGCAGGCTGGCGAGCGCTTCCTGCACACCGCACATTTGTCGGGCCAGCAGCGCATGCACCGGGTCCGCCGTTTGCAGCAGGCCGAGCAAGCCCTCGCAGTTACCCTGTTCACGCAGTAAGCGTTGCAGCAACGGCTGCAACCGGCTGAGCGGATGGGTCGGGTTGTAGGGCAGTTGCTCCAGCCATCGCGCGTCGATCAATGGCAACCAACGCTCGGTTTGCCCCAGCAACGCCAACAGAAACAGCGTTTGAGCGTGCCATTGCCACAGCGCCTCTGCCGCCCCCGGCGGCGGCAACTGCACATCGCCCTGGCTCAGTTGCAGCAGCAGCACCAGCTCTGACAAATCGAGGGTGGCGTGCGCATCGTTCAGTTTGAAATCTTCAGCAATGCGCTCGAGCTCGGTGCGGCTGTAAGGACGCAATCTGCGTAACCAGAGTCGGCAGAGACTGTGCGCAAAACCTTCCTTCAGGGCTTCGGGCAGTTGTGGCGAAACCGCGTTCGCATCGGTGTAGGCGCTCATCGCCAACGGGATCGGTGCTTGCGTCAACCAACGCACATGCTGCTCAGCCTGTTGCTTGAATCCGATCAGCACCAACGCCTCAAGAGCATCCACCGGCAACGGTTCGTCGAGCATTTGCTGTAACAGCGGCACGTCACCGCGATGCAGTGCCCAGGCATGTCGATAGAGTCGCTGCAACCTTGGGTCGTCATGACTGCCAAGCAACAGTGCCAGCAATGGCAGCTCATCGTCGCTCATGCGCCAGTCGACGAAGGCCTTGGCCAGACCCTGAAGTTCGAGACTGCCAATGCCCATCCATCGCGCCAGGGTTTCCGGCCTTTGTGAAGGACTGCCATATTGCTGACTGACATGGTCGAGGTCGCGGGACCAGTCACTGAAAACCTGCGCTCGATCAAATGCCTGAATCAGCAGCGGCAGAAAATCCGGCTGACGTTCTGCGCACATTGCCATCAAGTGGCTTTCGGCCGTCGGATGACGATAATCCTGCCAGAGCCGGATCCAGCACGGCCACGCTTGATCGTCCAAGCCCAGTAGAGTGCTTTGACAGGCGAGCAGGTAGAGCCAATCGACATCCTCAGGGTTTTTGCCCTGCTGCTCTTCGCAACACTGCAGCCACCCTGCCCCCCCCATGCCCGCCTGAGTGAACTGCGTCACGAGCCGCTTGATGTACATTTCATCGTTCGGCAACGGCAGGCAGGTGTGCCGACTGGCAAAGTCGACGAATTCATGGAGCGGACGGTGGGCGAAGATAAAATCGAGACTGCGCGCGTACCACAGGGATTCGGTCTGCGCGGCTTCTGACCAGGCGCTCATCAGATCCGTATCGAACGGATCACCCGCCTTGATACGTTGCAGAAATGCTTCAACACGCTGAGCGTCGTCAAACGACAGATCCAGCAACTGCTGGTCCCAGGCCATGCGCTCGGCCAACAGGTTTGCGCAACGATAGGACAGCGGCCCGGCGTCAGCCAGCCGATGGTACAAGCTCCAACTGAGGTCATCGAGAGACTCGAGAGGCAGTTGATCCAGACCTCGGATAAACGACTGCCAGGCTGCGAAGTCGAAGCGCCGTACAGGATCGTCAAGCAACTCGCAGAAATCCACGAAGGCCTGCGGCACCTCGATGACTGTCTGTTCCGGCTCTTCGTATTCCTCGAATTCTTCTGGTTCTTCTTCATCGCCTTCGCGTGCCAGACGAAGCGCTTTTTCGTAGGCCATGCGCAGCGCCTGAAAACCTTCGGGATCGGTCTCCGGGTGATGTTCCGGCAGGCGCGTGCGGTAGGCGTTGCGAATGAGGGCTTCGTCGGTGGTGCGTTCGATGCCCAAGCGGATCCAGCAACTCATGACCAGTCGAACTCCTTGAGCGATTCGGGACGTTGCGACAGATCAAGCGCCATCTGCCAAGGCAAGTCCGCGAGGAACTGCGGGATGTTCCGGTCGAGCCCACGGGCAATCAGCAGGTTATTCGAACTCTGCCCTTGTCGATCCAGTTCAAACGCCAGCTCATCGTCACTTTTACTTAAGCAACACCAGAAGGAACGGCCGACAAGGAAGCCATTGAAGTAAGCCATCCAGCTGCCGTAATGGTATTGCGCTCTGACGGCCAGACGACCATGCAACCAATTGCTTTCTACCAGATCAATCCACTGGTTGCGCACGGCGCAACGCAAGAGAAACCCCATCCGCCCGTAGTCCCAGGACAAGATCCCACCCGGCCCGCAACTGCCAAACGTGCGACTGGCAAACTCATGCAGGATGCGCTCTCGCGGTTCGAGGCGCTCAAGCAATGCCTGCCACTCACCCGGCAGACAACGCTGCCACGCCCGATAAGCCGCTTCGAGGTGCGTGGCATGGCCGTCATCGGCCATGCGCTCGATCATGTCGAACAGTTGCTGCCGGTTGTCGATGCCCCAGCTGTCTTTAAGATCGATGTAGTTGTCGTCGCAGAAAGCCGGATCGTCGTACCCGGCTCCAGGATTGAGCGCCGCCATCGGTGCAGACAGGGCACACAGCCAACGCTGTTGAATCTCATCCATGAAAAAGGCTCCAGGCCGACCGAGTGAGTAATAGGAGGTCGGCAAAACTGCGGCGGATTGTAGAGAAACCGCCGCCGGGCGGCAAAGCCGGTTTTCAGCGCGCACAAAAAAGGCCCCGACGTATCGGGGCCTTCGTTCAGCGGCTCATCGCTTGTTCAGACGATTGTGTGTCTTCGCGTGAATCAGTGCTGCAGAACCGGTTTTTGCGTCCCGTTGATCGGGATGCGTTTGGCCTTCGCCTCTTCCGGGATCACTCGCAACAGGTCGATGCTCAGCAGACCGTTGCTCAGATCGGCAGCCTTGATCTCGATGTGATCGGCCAGACGGAAGGACAGCTTGAAAGCACGCTGGGCGATGCCCTGGTGCAGGAAGGTCACGTCTTCGTTGGCGTCACGCTTGCCGCCACTGATGGTCAACACGCCCTTCTCGACTTGCAGCTCCAGGTCTTCTTCCTGGAAACCGGCGGCGGCTACGACGATGCGGTATTGATCGTCACCGTGTTTTTCCACGTTGTAGGGTGGATAGCTGCTGCCTGGTTCGTTGCGCAGGGCCGTTTCGAACAGGTCGTTGAAGCGGTCGAAACCTACCGAGGAACGGAACAGTGGCGCGAGGGAAAATGCAGTACTCATGGTTCAAATCTCCTGAAAACAATCAGCAAGGTTTTTTATCTCCGCGACCCGAATTCGGCATCGCGTAACCCTTAGATAGGGACCGCTGATTTGATTTCAAGAGAGTATTTGCAGATTTTTTTCAGGCCACTTCGGCGACCGGCAGACCAAGTAAACGCGAGACGTGATCCAGTCCCGTCTCACGGCGCAGCACGGTAAACAGCTCGGTGGCTTCAGGGTAATTGCGGGTCAACATGGCCAGCCACTGCTTCAAACGGCCCGGCGATTGACGTGCGGTCATCTGCGCTTTGGCTTGCAACCAGAAATCCTGGATCAGTGGCAGCAGCTCGGCCCAGGTCATCTCGACCACTTCCTCACCGGCGCGTGCAGCGGCGATTTGCCTGGCCAGATCCGGCCGCGAAACCAGACCACGACCAAGCATGATGTCTTCCACGCCGCTGATTTCGCGGCAACGACGCCAGTCCTCAACGCTCCAGATATCGCCATTGGCGAACACCGGCACCTTGACCACTTCCTGCACGCGCGGGATCCATTCCCAGTGCGCGGGCGGTTTGTAACCGTCCATTTTGGTCCGGGCGTGCACCACGATGTGCTCGGCGCCGCCTTCGGCCAGTGCCGTGGCACAGACGAGCGAGCCATCCGGGCTGTCGAAGCCCAGACGCATCTTGGCCGTGACGGGAATGTGCGCAGGCACGGCGCGACGCACGTGCTCGACGATCTGGTTGAGCAGTTCGGGCTCTTTGAGCAGCACCGCACCACCACGGGATTTATTGACTGTTTTTGCCGGGCAGCCGAAGTTGAGGTCGATCACTTCGGAGCCGAGTTCGCAGGCCAACGCAGCATTTTCCGCCAGACACACCGGATCAGAACCCAACAGCTGCACACGCAACGGCACGCCGGACGCGGTGCGGGCACCGTTGAGCAGTTCCGGGCCGAACTTATGGAAGTAGGCTGGGGTGAGCAACTGGTCATTGACGCGAATAAATTCGGTCACGCACCAGTCGATGCCGCCAACACGGGTCAGCACGTCGCGAAGGATGTCGTCGACCAACCCCTCCATGGGCGCCAGAGCAATTTGCATGGGGAAAACACTACTTGAGGAAAAACGTGCGGCAGTTTACTGGATTGCGCAGGTTAAACCCACGACCACCTACAGGGGATTACGCTGACTCTAGAGCCTGGATCGCCGGGCCGTAGCCTTCGATGAACTCCGCCGGCATGCGCTTGGGCTTGCCGGTGGACAGTTCGATGCAGACGAACGTGGTCTGCGCGCGCAGCAGCGTCGCGTGGTCGCTTGGGCGGATCAGCTGGAAATGCCGGGTCATTTTCAGACGTTGATCCCAATCGACGATCCAGGTCGCCAATTGCAGCTCGTCGCCTTCATAGGCCGCCGCCAGGTAATCGATCTCGTGGCGCACCACGGCCATTGCGCGATCCAGCCGCCGGTACTCGACCAGATCCAGCCCCAGACGCTGCGAGTGGCGCCAGGCGCAACGTTCAAGCCAGGTCACGTAAACCGCGTTGTTGGCGTGCCCCAGCCCGTCGATGTCCTCGGCGCCCACTTGCAGATCAATGGTAAACGGCGTCGCCCGATCCCAGCTCATGCCCCACTCCCGGTCAGATTATTCAACCGGGGCAGTGTAACGGATGCTCACGCCGATTGGCGCGCCTGAAGGCTGCGACCGGTCAGCAGTGATAACACGCCATCAATCACCCGAGGGTCGGCCAGCACGCGTTGATGACCACCGCTTTCGAGGCGCAACAAGCGGCTGTCGAACCAGGATTCGTGGATCAATTGCGATTCCTTGACCGAGACAAAATTGTCGTCCTCGGCATGCACGATCAGCCCTGGCATATCCAGTTGATAGTGCGCGACGTCGAGGGTGGCGGCGCGCATGCCGACATCTTGCTCGACCTGGCGAATGAATGCGGAACGCGCTCGGGGCGGCATCCCCACGTAGCGGGCAAATCCTCGCAGCACGCCAAGAATGCGGGCGGGAGCGGCAATGCTGACGAGGGTTTCGGTGCGCAGGCCCAATTGCACGGCGAGCATTGCACTAGCGCCGCCCATGGAGTGACCGATAACAGCTTGCAGGGGCGGCAGCTCGGCAGCAGCTTCAAGCATGGCGCGGGCAAACAACACAACGTTGGCCTCACGCCCCGGCGACCGACCATGGGCCGGGCCGTCGAGTGCAACCACCGTGTAACCGGCGTCGACCAGAGCGGTGATCAGCGCAGCAAATTGAGTGGGTCGCCCTTCCCAACCGTGCATCAGCAGCACCGTCGGACCGTGCCCCCAACGCAGTGCGGAGAGGCCGAAGCGCAAAGTGATCCGTTCTGAGTTGGCCAGCAGCGGCAACTCCCAATCGCGCAAGGGCAACGCGCGCGGCGTCATGAACGCCAGGCGCATTTTGCTCGCCACCCGTTGCGGTGCAATCCAGCCCAAGGTGCCATTTACGCCACGAACCCACTTCAACGTGTTCATCGCTCTCTCCTCAGGCGTGCTGCCTTCAGGTCAACGCACCGCCGACTTGGCGGCGCGCAGCAATCGATCGGATAAGTCTCCCGGGCCGAGCGCTCTTGCGAGTGCCAGACCACCCACCATCAAGGCCACATCGGCCAAGGCTTTGTCGGTGTCCTCAGGGCTGGACGCCAACTGCGCAATCATCAATTCCAGGTGCTCGTTCAGCGCTGTGCGGAACGACTCCGGCAAACGACCCAGTTCGCCAATGGAGGCAGGAATCGGACAGGCCGATTCGCTGGAATCGCGGTGCTTGCGCGACAGGTAGAACGCAGCGACCAGCGCGCGGCGCTCTTCGCCAGTCAATTCGGTGTCCATGTCGGCAATCAGGTCGCGACGCCGGCCCAGCAACTGCTTGAACGCTTCGAGCATCATCGCGTCCTTGCTTTCGAAGTGCGCATAGAAGCCACCGACCGTCAGGCCGGCTGCGCCCATCACTTCGCCCACGCTTGGGTCTGCCGGGCCGCGCTGGATGAGTGCGGCGCTGGCAGCCTTGAGGATGCGTTCGCGGGTTTGAGCTTTTTTATCGTTCATCGTCGCCTCCGAATATTACGACTAGAATATTATTCTCATAATAATATTCTGCAAGTCAAAGGTATGACCGCTGGTCTGAAGCACAGTGTAAGGAAAAAGGAGAGTTGGCCAAACGCCAGACAAACAAAAGGGCCATTCAATAATTGAATGACCCTTATAAATCCCGCAGAGCGGGTAATCGTGGCGTCCCCTAGGGGACTCGAACCCCTGTTACCGCCGTGAAAGGGCGGTGTCCTAGGCCACTAGACGAAGGGGACACAAACCCTTCTATACAACTGATCAGTGCTGAGAGCTGATCGATTCAAGGCCGGTGTGGCCAGACCTTGAACTTGTAAAATTGGTGGAGCTTAGCGGGATCGAACCGCTGACCTCCTGCATGCCATGCAGGCGCTCTCCCAGCTGAGCTAAAGCCCCGGATTTTTCGCCTCGCGGCGGAGTGACATCTTGCAACATCACTTCTGTAAAACTGGCGTCCCCTAGGGGACTCGAACCCCTGTTACCGCCGTGAAAGGGCGGTGTCCTAGGCCACTAGACGAAGGGGACGCAAACCCTTCTATACAACTGATCAACGCTGAGTGTTGATCGCTTCAAGGCCGGTGTGGCCAGACCTTGAAGTGTAAATTGGTGGAGCTAAGCGGGATCGAACCGCTGACCTCCTGCATGCCATGCAGGCGCTCTCCCAGCTGAGCTATAGCCCCTCATCGTTGATGTCATCGCTGAGGACGGGGCGAATCTTAATGGCGCTTCGGAGGGCTGTCAAACTTATTTTTAAAAAAAATCAAAGTTTTTTGCCGACATAACAATCACTTACCGCCCTCCCCCCGTAAATTCGGGAGGTTTACAACCTGCGCAGAACGGTAGGAGCTGCTGAAGGCTGCGATCTTTTGATCCTGTTTTTAAAAACCAACGTCAAAAGATCGCAGTGTGCCGCAGCGCCAACAGGGGAATCAGGCGATGGCGCCCAGCAGTTTTTCCCACTCTTTGTTTTCTTTCTTCGACACGCCGCCCAGCAGGTCGATCGCCTGACGCAGACGGAAGCGGGTCAGGTCCGGCCCGAGGATTTCCATCGCATCGAGCACCGACACCGAACTCGCCTGCCCGGTGATTGCCGCGAACATCAACGGCATCGCATCACGCAGTTTCAGCTCCAGCGACTCAACCACCGCCTGAATCGTCGCGGTGATGCTGTCCTTCTCCCACTGACGCAGGCTTTCCAGCTTCCACAGAATCAACTGCATCAACTGCCGAACCTGATCACCCGAGAGCTTTTTCGATTCAAACAGCTTGGCATCCGGATTAACGCCGCCGGCAAAGAAGAACCCGGCCAACGGTGCGACCTGGCTGAAGGTTTCAACACGACCCTGCACGTGCGGCGCGATCTTCATCATGTATTCCGGGTTCAGCGCCCAGGTCTGCAAACGGCTGGCGAACTCTTCGACCGGCAGATCACGCAGCCACTGGCCGTTGAGCCACGACAGTTTCTCGATGTCGAAGATCGGTCCGCCGAGGGACACACGCTTGAGGTCGAAGTTGTCGACCATTTCCTGAAGCGAGAACTTCTCGCGCTCGTCCGGCATTGACCAGCCCATGCGGCCCAGGTAGTTGAGCATCGCTTCCGGCATGAAGCCCATGCGCTCGTAGAACGTCACCGAAGTCGGGTTCTTGCGCTTGGACAGCTTGCTCTTGTCCGGGTTACGCAGCAGCGGCATGTAGCACAGCTCCGGTTGTTCCCAGCCGAAGTACTCGTAAAGCAGGATCAGTTTTGGCGCCGACGGCAGCCATTCTTCGCCGCGCAGTACGTGGGTGATGCCCATCAAGTGATCGTCGACCACGTTGGCGAGGAAGTACGTCGGCAGGCCGTCGGTCTTCATCAGCACTTGCATGTCCATGCGGTCCCACGGGATCTCGACATCACCACGCAGCATATCCGGCACCACGCAGACGCCTTCGCTCGGCACTTTCATGCGGATCACGTGAGGCTCGCCAGCGGCCAGGCGAGACGCGACTTCTTCTTTGGACAGCAGCAGCGCGCGGCCGTCGTAACGTGGAGTTTCGCCACGCGCCTGTTGCTCGGCGCGCATCTGGTCCAGCTCTTCTGCCGTGCAGAAGCACGGGAAAGCGTGACCCAGCTCAACCAGTTGCTGGCAATATTTCTGGTAGATATCGCCGCGCTCGCTCTGGCGATACGGGCCGTGCGGGCCGCCGACGTCCGGGCCTTCGCTCCACTCGATGCCGAGCCAGCGCAGGGCGTCGAAGATCTGCTGTTCGGACTCGCGGGTCGAACGCAACTGATCGGTGTCTTCGATCCGCAGGATGAACTCACCGCCATGCTGCTTGGCAAAGCAGTAGTTGAACAATGCGATGTAAGCGGTACCTACATGGGGATCCCCGGTAGGCGATGGCGCGATGCGAGTGCGGACGGTGGTCATGGCATGTCTCGAAAAGAATGAAAAGCAAAGATCAATAAGCGGCGAATGGTAACAGGCGACACCCGCCCCGCTCCAGCGGGCAGGGTATTTAAGCCAGGTTTGTGTCCGTCAGGTCCGTTGGCCGCGATGAGGGCGGATAGCTCACCGCACAATTACACAGCCAAAAGACGCTCGCGCAGCTTGGCAATTTCATCACGCATCTGCGCCGCCGCTTCAAACTCCAGGTCCCGAGCAAGCTGATACATCTTCTCTTCCAGCGCCCGAATCCGCTTGGTGATCTCGCTTGGCGAGCGCAATTCGGCCTCGTACTTGGCGTTTTCTTCGGCGGCCTTGGCCATGCCCTTGCGCTTCTTGCTGCGCGAGCCGGGCACCGTGGCGCCTTCCATGATGTCGGCAACGTCCTTGAACACACCCTTAGGCGTGATGCCATTGGCCAAGTTGAAAGCGATCTGCTTGTCGCGACGGCGTTCGGTTTCGCCAATCGCGCGTTCCATCGAACCAGTAATGCGATCGGCGTAGAGAATCGCCCGGCCATTGAGATTACGCGCCGCACGGCCGATGGTCTGGATCAGCGAGCGCTCGGAGCGCAGGAAGCCTTCCTTGTCCGCATCGAGGATCGCTACCAGCGACACCTCCGGCATGTCCAGGCCTTCACGCAACAGGTTGATCCCGACCAGTACATCAAAGGTGCCGAGGCGCAGGTCACGGATGATTTCAACCCGCTCGACTGTGTCGATATCCGAGTGCAGATAACGCACACGCACGCCGTGGTCGGCGAGGTAATCGGTCAAATCCTCCGACATGCGCTTGGTCAGCGTGGTGACCAACACGCGCTCTTCCAGCGCCACACGCTTGGTGATTTCCGAGAGCAGATCATCAACCTGAGTCAACGCCGGACGGATTTCGATTTGCGGGTCCACCAGACCGGTCGGACGCACCAGTTGCTCGACAACGCGACCGGCGTGCTCCGCCTCGTAATTGCCCGGCGTGGCCGAGACAAAAATCGTTTGCGGGCTGATGCCTTCGAATTCGTCGAAACGCATAGGCCGGTTGTCCAGCGCCGATGGCAGACGAAAACCGTACTCCACCAGGGTTTCTTTACGCGAGCGGTCACCTTTATACATCGCGCCGACCTGCGGCACGCTGACGTGGGATTCGTCGATCACCAGCAAGGCGTCGGCCGGCAGGTAGTCGAACAAGGTCGGCGGCGCCTGGCCGGAGTCGCGACCCGAGAGGTAACGTGAGTAGTTTTCGATGCCGTTGCAGTAGCCCAGCTCGAGAATCATCTCCAGATCGAAACGAGTGCGCTGCTCCAGACGCTGGGCTTCCACCAGTTTGTTGTTGCTGCGCAGGTATTCGAGACGCTCCTGCAACTCGACCTTGATGCCCTCGATGGCGCCAAGCAGGGTTTCGCGCGGCGTCACGTAGTGGCTTTTCGGGTAAAACGTGAAGCGCGGCATCTTGCGGATGACTTCGCCGGTCAGCGGATCGAACGCGGAAATACTCTCGACCTCGTCATCGAACAGCTCGATGCGGATGGCTTCCAGATCCGATTCCGCCGGGTAGATGTCGATCACATCGCCGCGTACGCGAAAGGTCGCGCGGGCAAAATCCATGTCATTGCGGGTGTATTGCAGATCGGCCAGACGCCGCAGCAGCGCACGCTGATCAAGTTTGTCGCCGCGATCGACGTGCAACACCATCTTCAAATAGGTTTCCGGGCTACCCAGACCATAGATGCAAGACACCGTGGTAACGATGATCGAGTCCTTGCGCTCCAGCAGCGCTTTGGTCGCGGAAAGGCGCATCTGTTCAATGTGGTCGTTGATCGACGCATCCTTCTCGATGAAGGTGTCGGACGACGGCACATACGCTTCGGGCTGGTAGTAGTCGTAGTAGGAAACAAAGTACTCGACCGAGTTGTTCGGGAAAAACGCCTTGAACTCGCCGTACAGCTGCGCGGCCAAGGTCTTGTTCGGCGCCAGCACCAGAGTCGGGCGCTGAATTTGCGCGATGACATTGGCGATGCTGAAGGTCTTGCCCGAGCCGGTCACACCGAGCAGCGTCTGGTGCGCCAACCCGGCCTCGATGCCCTCAACCAACTGGCGGATGGCTTCCGGCTGATCGCCGGCGGGCTCAAAGCGGGTGACTAGCTGGAATTCGGACATACACACCTCTGGGATCGCGGGGTTCCGAGTAAAGCGGAACACCACGGGGACGACCGCAAACGACCGATGTCGCGCAAGAAAAATCTGGATTGTGCTGAATGTGGTGGCGATTGCCTTGGCTTTCAAGGCAAACGTCCTACATCCGGTAAAAACTCTGACACGTTCAATCGACTAACGGTCAAGAAATAATCGGAAAAACTTACCCTAAAAGCCGAATCGCCTGTCGCCATTGCTCAGTGATGGCCTCTATACTAGCTCCCCGTTTGTGCACCGCTCTAGTGCATCCGGCTGGAGCGCGACACGTCCCTCCACTCTCCATTCAGAGCCGCCGCAAAAATGAGCCTGTTCTCCGCTGTCGAAATGGCACCCCGCGATCCAATCCTGGGCCTCAACGAAGCATTCAACGCCGATACCCGGACCACGAAGGTCAACCTGGGCGTAGGTGTTTACTGCAACGAAGAGGGGCGAATTCCACTTCTGCGCGCCGTTATCGAAGCCGAAACGATCCGCGTCGCTCAACACGCTTCGCGCGGTTACCTGCCGATCGATGGCATCGCTGCCTACGACCAGGCCGTGCAAAAGCTGCTGTTCGGTAACGACTCGCCGCTGATCAGCGCCGGTCGCGTCATCACCACTCAGGCCGTCGGCGGGACCGGCGCACTGAAAATCGGTGCCGACTTCCTCAAGCAACTGCTGCCGAACGCGGTTGTGGCGATCAGCGACCCGAGCTGGGAAAACCACCGTGCGCTGTTCGAAACCGCCGGTTTCCCGGTGCAGAACTACCGTTACTACGATGCTGCCACCCACGACGTGAACCGTACTGGCATGCTCGAGGACCTCAACGCCCTGCCAAACGGCTCGATCGTTATCCTGCACGCCTGCTGCCACAACCCGACCGGTGTCGACCTGACCCCGGCGGACTGGAACAACGTGCTGGAAGTGGTCAAGGCCAAAGGTCACGTGCCGTTCCTCGACATGGCTTACCAGGGCTTCGGTGACGGCATCGACGAAGACGCCGCGGCTGTGCGCCTGTTCGCAGAATCGGGCCTGACCTTCTTCGTTTCGAGCTCGTTCTCCAAGTCGTTCTCGCTGTATGGCGAGCGCGTAGGTGCACTGTCGATCATCAGCGAGTCGAAAGAAGAAAGCGCGCGCGTGCTGTCGCAAGTCAAACGCGTGATCCGCACCAACTACTCCAACCCGCCGACCCACGGTGCAAGCATCGTCGCCGCCGTGTTGAACAGCCCGGAACTGCGCGCGCAGTGGGAAGCCGAACTGGCGGAAATGCGCCTGCGTATTCGCGGCATGCGCGAGCAAATGGTCAGCCTGCTGGCAGAAAAAGCACCGCAGCGCGACTTCAGCTTCGTCGGCCGTCAGCGTGGCATGTTCTCCTACTCCGGCCTGACCACTGAACAGGTTCATCGCCTGCGCAACGAGTTCGGTATCTACGCCCTGGACACCGGCCGCATCTGCGTGGCGGCTCTGAACCAGAGCAACATCAAGGCTGTAACCGATGCGATTGTTCAGGTCATCTGATTTCGCATTGTGATGAAAAACGGGAAGCCTTCTGGCTTCCCGTTTTTATTTGTCCCGGTAAACAGTCCACACCCTCTAAACTGCACACAGATTTAACTGTGGGAGCGAGTCTGCTCGCGAAAGCGCTGTGTCATTCAACTTATTGTCGACTGACACAAAGCCTTCGAGCAGGCTCGCTCCCACAGGGTATGAGTCAACCCGAGAATTCTGCGAGAGCCAACATGAAAAACGACAACCTGCGCGCCGATCGTGACGAAATGGACGATTTCATCCCGCGCGCCCCGGCCAAACGCGAAAAAAGCCTGGTACTGCAAGTGGCGACCGGGGTGTTTCTCGGCGGCCTGGTCTTGTGGCTGGTGCAACTGGCGACCACCGCGGCTTACGCCAAGTTGATGATGGGCACCATCACCTTCGGCAGTTAAGCCAGTTCGCTCGCACGCTGGCTGGCGGCATCGTCATAGACAACGTACAGCGATTCGGCAATCTGGCTTTTGATGGCCTTGGCAGTTTCCAGGCCGAGGACAAAACCCTCAGCCTTGCCGCCAGCGCGGTTCAATTCTTCAGCGGTGCTGGCCTGAGTGATTGCATCGAAGAGTTTTTCGGCGTGCGGGCCGACGCCTTTTGGCAGGCTGATTTGAGCGGTGGTCATGCGAGCACCTCGATGTACAGTGATGTGTGATTCATGGCGCGTACCTTTTCGGCGAATGGCCGGCAGCGCGTGTGACCACTTCCGGGCGGCCATGGTAGACCCCTGAGGCGATTCTGGTAACCGCCAATTGCCGGTAAACCACCGTCCGTCCTGACGAATTGCAAAATTCAACAACAGACGCTTGACTTCTCTTTTTGAATCAGTAACATACGCACCAATTCCGCAATAGCTCAGTTGGTAGAGCAAGTGACTGTTAATCACTGGGTCCCTGGTTCGAGTCCAGGTTGTGGAGCCAAATAGCAAAGCCCCTGAATCGAAAGGTTCAGGGGCTTTTTTGTGGGCGCTCGGAAAGATCAAAAGATCGCAGCCTGCGGCAGCCCCTACAGCTTGAAATGCATTCCCCCTGTAGGAGCTTGCGATCTTTTGATCTCCACGAAAACGAAAAGGCCGATCTGTCTTCCAACAGATCGGCCTTTTTATTCGATCAGCGATCAAACATGCTCGCTGCTTTTCATCTGCACCTTCGGCGCACCGTGACCATGGTCGTGATCCGTGTCCACTTCGATCACCGGCACTTCCTTGCCATCGCAGTCATGCAGTTTGCCGTCGCAGAAGTAGTCACCCTCACGCAGCGCCGCCAGATCGCGATAGCGCAGAGTTCGCTCCTCCGCCACCGCAAACACCGACTGCTGGTCAGAGTTGCCGGTAGTGAAGTGGTTGAACGCCAGGTTAAGCAGGATCGCCATGATCGCCGACGAGCTGATGCCCGAGTGGAAAATGGTCGCGAACCAGCTCGGGAATTGATCGTAGAAGCTCGGCGCAGCAATCGGGATCATGCCAAAACCAATCGAGGTCGCAACGATGATCAGATTGACGTTGTTACGGTAGTCAACCTTCGACAACGTACGGATACCACTCGCGGCCACGGTGCCAAACAACACAATACCTGCGCCGCCGAGTACCGAGGTCGGCACTGCCGCGATCACTCGGCCCATGAATGGCAGCAGGCCAAGGACTACCAGAAACAGACCACCGGTGGCGACCACAAAACGACTCTTGATCCCGGTCACCGCCACCAGCCCGACGTTCTGGGCGAAAGCGCTCTGGGTGAACGAGCCGAAGATCGGCGCAAACATGCTCGACAGCATATCTGCGCGCAGTCCATTGCCCAGACGTTTGGAATCGACCTTGGTGCCGATGATTTCACCCACCGCGAGAATGTCCGCCGAGGTTTCCACAAGCGTCACCATGACCACGATGCACATCGACAGAATCGCTGCGAAGTGGAAAGTCGGCATGCCGAAATGGAACGGCGTCGGGAAGCCGAACATCGGGCCGGTGGTGACGCCAGAGAAGTCGGCCATGCCAAGGAACACGGCCAGCACCGTGCCGATCACCATAGCCAACAGGATCGACAAGCGCGAGATGGTCGAGCTGCCGACCTTGCTCAGCAGTAACACCAGCACCAGCGTGACCGCCGCCAGACCAATGTTCTGCATGCTGCCGAAGTCCGGCGCCTGGCTATTGCCGCCCATGGCCCAGCGCGCGGCCACCGGCATCAGCGTGAGGCCGATTGTGGTGATCACAATGCCGGTCACCAGCGGCGGGAAGAACTTGGTAATGCGCGAGAACACCGGGGTAATCAACAGACCGATCAGCGACGCGGCAATCACCGCGCCAAGCACCGACTGGAAGCCACCCTCCCCGCCGCTGCTGACGATCGCGACCATGGTCGCAACGCCGGAAAACGACACACCCTGTACCAGCGGCAACTGACAGCCGAAAAACGGTAGACCCAGGGTTTGCAGCAGTGTCGCCAGCCCCCCCGCAAACAATGAAGCAGCAATCAACAAACCAATGTCTGCGGGCGACAGCCCGGCCGCCTGACCGATGATCAGTGGCACCGCGACGATACCGCCATACATGGTCAGAACATGTTGCAGGCCGTAAGCCATATTCGCGCCGACCCCGAGGTTTTCGTCCTCGGGCCGTTGGTGTGAAACATGGGGCGTTTTCATGATGGGGGGGTTCCCTAGTTTTTGTTATGCGCACACTGTATTCAATACTCGTGACAAATGTCCATAGAGTTGTATACAACTTATCAGTCAGATAATGGATAGGTAACCACCCAAGCTTCTATCCCGCAGCTTCCATCCCCCACAAATCCGGCAACACATCCCCTCCTGCCCCTGCTCTATCTACCACTAGGCTGAAGTGACCATGGCGACCGACGGTGCGATCGCGCCCTTTTTTATACATATAAAGTATGCATAATGAAGTCATTCGACATTCAGTACGACAAAAGCAAGAACGCAGCCAATAAACTCAAGCACAGGGGTTTCAGCCTTGCAGAGACTGAAGCGGTTTTTCACGATGAACGCGCACTGACCATTGAGGACAACGACCATGACGAACAACGCTGGATCACCCTCGGCCTCGATGCCAGGGGACGTTTATTGGTCGTTGCGTACAGTTACCGCGAAGCGAATGTCGTACGCGTTATTTCTGCACGTTTCGCCACCCCGAGCGAACGTTGCGAGTATTTTCTGGAGGCTTGACCGATGAAAGATGAATATGACTTCTCTCAGGGCAAACGTGGCGCAGCGGTGTCCACCAAGGGCAAAACCCGCATCACCATCATGCTCGACGATGCCGTTATAGACGCCGCGCGCACGGTGGCGGAAAACGAGGGGTTTGGTTATCAGACGGTGATCAACAACACCCTGCGCCATGCGCTGCTCGACAGCGCTGGCGATAAGGGCCAAGCCGATGACTCGGCCCATTCCGGGCAGTTCAAGAAAGGCATCACGGCCGCCGACCTCAAGAGCCTTGAGAAGAAACTGTCGGCAGCGGTAGGGGAAATTCGCCGGGTATTGGAGCCGGATGCGAAGCCATAGGCCTCAGGCCGGGACAATCAACCGCGCCAAGGTGTCGCGCACATGCGGCCGCTCAGGCAAATGTAGATCGAACTCCTGCAGCAGCAACTCAATCAGTTCATCGACGTCGATGACATCACGCCGCTCGCTCTCGGCACCGATGCGGTGGATCGCGAAACTGCCATTGTTCAATATGCGCCGCCAGCCATCGCCAGTACGCGCAACCATCAGGCGATTGGCAAACGGTGATTGCGGATGCGTCGAGACGTACCAGTTGCCGATGGTGAAATCGATGTCTTCCTGGCGTTGCAGATCGAACAGGTACATCGGCCGCCATTCGCCCCCGACATTGGCGCGCAGCATGTAGCCATCGGGTTGTTTTTCGATGCGATAAGGTTCGTGCGGTGTGGCTTGCTCGGCCTCGGTATCCAGCATCAGCGGTGCGGTCGGCACCATGCCGCCGAAGCCGACATCGGTGACGTAGCGCACGCCGTCGAGGGTTACCAGACTCAAGCGATGGGTGCGCGCGGTCCAGGTGCCTTCGGGCTGATTCATGATCACTCGCCCGCTGATGGCACGAACGTCGAAGCCCAACTCAAGCAACAGGGCAAAAAACAGATGATTGAGTTCGTAGCAGTAACCGCCGCGCCCACTGTGCAAGACTTTCTGCTCGATCGAGGCAAGATCGATCAATACCGGGGCGCCGGTGACCGTTGCGAGATTTTCAAAGGTGAAAGCGCCGGTATGGCGCCATTGCAACTCGCGGAGGGTTTCCAGGGTCGGCGGCGGTGGCGCCTCGAAACCCAGGCGTTGCAGGTATTGTTTCAAATTCGTCAGACGTGGCTCACTCATTGCTCAGTCCTTATGCATGGGGCCGCAAGTCACTGCGTTGATGGTCGCCAGGTATACGGTATGGGGCGTTGAATTCGACAATTGATTTCACCAATCGCCTCTAGCGTTTTTTCCGTGATCCGATGCGAATCCATGTCGGTGCATGGTCGCTGGCGTGCGGTTCATTGCGCACCCAGGCATCTACGCCGGCCTCGTGCAGGTAAGGGCTCAGCGCCGGATTGAGTAACAGATGATCGATGCGCAGGCCGGAGTTGCTTTGCCAGTGCTGGCGGAAATAATCCCAGAATGTATAGAGCCGCTCTTCGGGATACAGATGCCGCAGCGAATCGGTCCAGCCCTGATCCAGCAATCGCTGATAACACTCGCGGCTTTCGGGTTGCAGCAACGCATCCTTCAGCCATGACCGAGTGTTGTAGATGTCCATGTCGGTGGGCACGACGTTGTAGTCGCCGGCCAGCACCACGGGGTGATCACTGCTTTGCAGGTCTTTCGCATAGGCGATCAACCGTTCGAACCATGCCAGTTTGTAATCGAATTTCGGCCCCGGCTGCGGGTTGCCGTTGGGCAGGTACAGGCAACCGACCAACACGCCGTGCACCGCCGCTTCCAGATAACGGCTGTGCTTGTCCTCGGGATCACCGGGCAAGCCGCGCCGACTCTCCAGTGGTTGCGCATCGCGGGCGAGGATCGCCACACCGTTCCATGCCGCCTGACCGTGCCAGATCGCGCCGTAACCGGCCGCTTCCAGTTCGGCGGCAGGGAACGCGCTGTCGAGCGATTTGAGTTCTTGCAGACAAACGATGTCCGGCTGCTCGCGCTTGAGCCACTCCAGCAGATTGGGCAGCCGCGCGCGCAGGCCGTTGACGTTGAAGGTGGCGATCCGCAGGTTTTTCATCGTCCGGGGCTCGTGTCAGAGGTTGTGAAAAATCTGACCTGATCGCCCCCGCACTGGTTGCATTGAATCGTTCCGCGACGGCGTGCGACAACAGCGCTCAAAGGCTCAGGCGCGACTGCGCAGCCACTGCAAAAAGCCTTTCTTTGGCAACACCACCGGCGCTTCCTCGGTCAGCGATTGCGCCTTGTGCAGACGGTAATCAAACAGCGCCGTCATTGCATCGTTGATGTCGTGCCGCGCATCGAGACACGGCTTGAGATAGGACTTCTCGATGCGATACAGGGCGCAAAAGGTTTTTGCCGTGAAATCCGCCGGCAACGACGTATCGGCGAGAATTCCGGCCTCGCCGATCACTTCCCCCGGGCCCATGCGCCCGGACTCGAACGGTGTGCCGTTACGTTTCAATGTCACCGAGACCACCCCCGACTCGACAATGAACAAGTGATCGCTGACCTCCCCGCCCGCCAGAATCACCTCACCGGCGCGGAAAGTTTGCAGGACCATGTTCTGGCTGAAGGTGTCCTTTTCTTCCTGGCGCAACGTCGAAAAGATCGGTGAGCTGTCGAGCAACGCACGCGGTCGCGACGAATGGGTCGGTACGTCACCTTCATTGCTCGACAGCAGATTGACCCCGGATGCCTGCAAGTGCCGATACGCCAGATCAAACAGCTGATTGCGTACCAACCGCTTCTCGCTCATCGAGGCAACGAAACCGCTGATCTCGTATTCGGCGCCACTGCTGCCAGAGCTTTTCAACGCCACGCTCGGTGCGGGCGTGTCGAGCAGTTGCCGACAGCCCTGCATCGCCCGCTCCAGCGCGTCGATCACCGAATGGGGCCGCGCATGGGGGCTGACCTGCACGCTGACCGATACGCCGAACATGTTGCTTGGCCGACTGAAGTTGATGATCTTGGCCTTGGCCGCCAACGAATTGGGAATCACCGCCATGCTGCCCTGACTGGTTTGCAGACGCGTGGCACGCCAGTCGATATCAGTGACGCGGCCTTCGGTGCCGTCGATGGAAATCCAGTCATCCAGCTGATACGGCTTGGTGGTGTTGAGGACGATGCCGGAAAACACGTCGCTCAGCGTGCTCTGCAAGGCCAGACCGACGATGATCGCCAGTGCGCCGGACGTCGCCAGCACTCCTTTGACCGGCAGATCCAGCACGTACGCCAATGCCGCGATGATTGCGATCAGGAAAATCACCGCGCCGAGCAAATCCTGGAGCAGCCGCCCGGTGTGCCCGACCCGCTGCATCATGACCGCACCGATCAACACCGTTAGCGTGCGCGCGCCGAATAACCACCAGCCGATCTGCAACCCGGTCGCCGCCAGGTGCAGAGGAACGTTATCGGCCCATGGCGCAGGCTCCATCGGATTGAGCCCTTCGTTGAACAGCAGAAGGCTGAACACCGCGAAAATCAGCACCCGCACCAGCAGTTTCCATTCACTGCCATGGGAGCTGATCAGACGCCAGAGTCCGAGATCGAGCAGGATCAGGATAAACGCGCAAAACAACGGATGTTCAGTCAGCAGAGACAGCATCAAACAACTCCGACGAAGGCTAATCGCGCGAAGATCGCACAGATTGGGGACAGTGTAGGAGTAATTGATTTCAACCCCCGCAACAAAAAAACTGTAGGAGCTGCCGCAGGCTGCGATCTTTTGATCTTTAAAAACCAGATCAAAAGATCGCAGCCTGCGGCAGCTCCTACAGGGGGTCTGGTGTGGCTGGAATTACCCCTGCATTCGGCCAAAACGCCCGGACTGGAAGTCGGCGAAGGCCTGGTGGATTTCCTGCTCGGTGTTCATCACGAACGGGCCGTGGCCGACGATCGGTTCGTCGATCGGCTCGCCGCTCAGCAGCAACACCACGGCGTCGGTTGCAGCTTTGAGAGCCAGTTGACGGCCGTCGCGCTCGAACAACACCAGTTGCCCCTGCTCCGCCGATTCTTGTTCATTGATCTGCACCGAACCTTTCAACACCACCAGCGCAGTATTGCGTCCTTCGTGCAGATCCAGCGCCAGCAACTTGCCAGCGTTCAGGCGCAGATCCCAGACATCAATTGGCGTGAAGGTACGCGACGGACCTGTATGGCCGTCGAACTCACCGGCGATCAAACGCAGGCTGCCGGCATTGTCCTTGAGCGCAATGCGCGGGATGTCACGATCGAGAATTGTCTGGTAACCCGGCGCGGCCATCTTGTCCTTGGCGGGCAGATTGACCCACAGCTGAACCATTTCCAGCTTGCCACCGGTTTTGGCGAAGTTTTCCGAGTGGAACTCTTCGTGGAGTATTCCGGAAGCGGCGGTCATCCATTGCACGTCGCCCGGGCCGATGGTGCCACCGCTGCCCGTGGAGTCGCGGTGCTGCACCTCACCGTCGTAAACAATCGTCACGGTTTCAAAACCACGGTGCGGATGCTGACCCACGCCGCGCTGCTCGGTGGTCGGCGTAAATTCGGCAGGCCCCGCGTGATCGAGCAGCAAGAACGGGCTGATGTGTTGGCCAAGGTTGTCGTAGGAAAACAGTGTGCGAACCGGAAAACCATCGCCGACCCAATGGCCGCGAGGGCTGGTGTAAATACCGATGATGTTTTTCATGATTGGCTCCAAAGGTGTGGATGACGCAATGGATTAAGCTTAATTGCATGACGATGATTGCACTAGACGGCAAAAATCAGCTTCAGCGTTCTATCTGGAGGACAGTGAACTTCGGCAGCCTCAAGACCGAGTCGCGGCGATCGCTGGCAAGCCAGCTCCCACAGGTTTTCGGGATGTAAATACAATTCAGCACCAACACAATTCCCTGTGGGAGCGAGCTTGCTCGCGAAGAGGCCAGGCCAGACATCACAAGTCTCGGAATTGATTCATGATTTCTGATCAACAATGCTTTGCGCTACCAACGGTTTTTCCCACGAAAGCAAACGCGGATACTCCCGGCCATTCCCACTGCAACCCCTGGAGTCTTCATGTCTGTTCCCGCTTTCGGCCTTGGTACGTTCCGCCTGCAAGGCCAGGTGGTCATCGATTCAGTGAGCACCGCCCTCGAACTCGGCTATCGGGTCATCGACACTGCACAGATCTATGAGAACGAAGCCGACGTCGGCCAGGCCATCGCCGCTAGCGGCATCCCACGTGAAGAGCTGTTTATCACCAGCAAGATCTGGGTTGCCAACTTCGCCAAAGAGCGCCTGATCGACAGCCTTAAAGAGAGCCTGCAAAAACTGCAGACCGACTACCTCGACCTGACGTTGATCCACTGGCCATCGCCGGACGATCAAGTGCCCGTCGAAGAGTTCATGACGGCCCTGCTGGAAGCCAAGCGTTTGGGCCTGACCCGGCAGATCGGTATTTCCAACTTCACCATCGACCTGATGAAACAGGCGATTGCTGCAGTCGGTGCCGACAACATCGCGACCCATCAGATCGAGCTGCATCCGTACCTGCAAAACCGCAAAGTAGCCGGGTTCGCCCAGAGTCAGGGCATCCACATCACCTCATACATGACCCTCGCCTATGGCGAAGTGCTGAAAGACCCTCTGATCCAGCAGATCGCCGAACGCCTGCACGCCACCCCGGCGCAAGTCACTCTGGCTTGGGCCATGCAGTCGGGTTTTGCGGTGATTCCGTCATCGACCAAACGCGCCAACCTGCAAAGCAATCTCGGCGCCACGACCCTGACGTTGAGCGATGCCGACATGGCGCAAATCGCCACACTGGATCGCGGCCATCGCCTTACCAGCCCGAAAGGCATTGCGCCTGACTGGGATTAATCAGCGCGACTGAATGCTCAGCCCTGAAGACGCTGCGCGAGACCATTCATGGCCTCGCGCAGCGTATGGATCGCCATGATCACGGTATCGGCTTCGGCCTCGATACACGCCTGTTCAAGACCCGCGCAAGCTGCCACCACACGCGCTGCCCCCACCATCTGCGCGCCGCCCTTGATGTGATGGGCCAGTTCGCGCAACCCGTCGCTGTCATGCTCGTGGTTCAACTCGTCGAGGCGTTGCAGATCGTGGTGCAGGCTGCGCAAAACTTCTTCACGCAGGTGATCAATCATCGAGTGATCATCGCCGGCCATCTGCTCCAGCGCGCTCAGGTCGATTTCTGTCAGGGCCATGTCTTCGACCGGTTCGACACCACTGTCGCAATGGCTGGCCCCCGTCAACGCCTGCTGCAAATCGTGCAAGCGAATCGGTTTGAACAGGCATTCGTCCATGCCGGCATCGAGGCAACGAACCGTCTCCTCGACCTGAGCATTGGCGGTGAACCCGATCAACAGACAAGGCGCGCGGCCGCTCGCGGCTTCTTCGTCACGGATGGCCCGCGCCAGTTCATAGCCGTTGCGCCGCGGCATGTTGCAGTCGGTGATGACCACGTCGAAGGGCTGTGTCCGCCAACGTTCCAGTCCTTCATAGCCATCTTCGGCGGCAATCGTTCGATGGCCCAGCTCACTCAACTGCCAGCACAGCAACAAACGGTTCACCGGATGATCATCCACCACCAGAACGCTCAGTGGGCACACAGGCATATCCTGCGTCAGCGGTGTTGCCGGGGCATGCGCGATACCGGCCAGCAGCGGCAGTTCGAGGTTGACCTGCACTTGCGTACCGCGACCCGGCTCGCTGTCGAGGTGCAACCAGCCGCCCATCATTTCGCAGAGGCTGCGACTGATCACCAAGCCCAATCCGGAACCACCGCGCGCCGATTGAGCGTTATTGCTCGCCTGTACGAAAGGGCTGAACAACCGTTGCCGATCCTGCGCACTGATGCCAATCCCGCTGTCTTTGATGACCACTTTCACGGCCAGTCGCTCAGCCGACACCGCTGTCACTTTCAGCCACAGGCTCACCTCGCCGTCTTCAGTGAACTTGATAGCGTTGCTGAGCAAGTTCGACAACACTTGTTTGAAGCGCGTCGGGTCAATCAATACATCGACGTCACTGTGCTCACCCAACTCGACGTGCCACAACAGGCACTTCTGTCGCGCCAGTCCTTCAAACACCCGGCACACCGACACCACCAGTTCCCGCAGGTTTGCCCGCTCGGGAGCCAGGGACAAATGCCCGGTTTCAATACGCGCGATGTCGAGGATGTCGCCGATCAGTGCCAGCAACTGTTGCCCGGCATTGGATGCCACCTGAATGGCCAGGCGATCGGTCACGCCCTCATCGGCACGTTTGAGCGCCAGCTCGAGCATCCCGATCAATGCATTCATTGGCGTACGAATTTCATGGCTCATAGTCGCCAGAAACGTGGTTTTGGCCCGATTGGCGTCGTCCGCGGCGTCCTTGGCCTGCTGCAATTGTTGCAACCACTGCTGACGCTGACGGATCTGTCTGCGCTGCAAACCGATCCAGATCAGCGCCGCCAACAGCAGGCTCGCCGCCCCTGCAAAACCCAGCAGAATCTCGCGGCGATGTCGTAGCCAATAGCTCTCTTCCACCACCACATCATGACTCCAGCGTGCAACCAGTTCGTCCATCTGTTGCGGAGCGATGCTCAGCAATGCCTTGTTCAGGATCGAATGAAGCATCGAAGATTGTGGTGCGGTGGCCAGGGCAATACGGGCCGGTTGATCGCCAATGGTGCTGGCAATACGCAGACGCTCGCGATGCTGACGGGCAATCACAAATCGCGCCACCAGCAACGAACTGACGGTGGCGTCTGCCTGCCCCCTGGCAATCAACGCTATGCCTTCGGCGGGGCTTTTGACTTCGACAAAACGTAATGCCGAGACCCGTTCCTGCAAATAGCCGCGCAACGGGTGGCCGCGATAAATCGCCAGCCGTTTACCCACCAACTCATCGAGGTTGCGCGGGCTTGCCTCGGTTGTCGCACTGACCAGCACAAACGGATTGCTCATGTAGGCCCGAGTGAATCGCAGTTCGTTTTCACGCTCGCTGCTGGGCGTCACCACGGGTAGCACGTCAAGCTCACCGACCTGCAGTTGCTCGATCTGTCGATCCAGCGACTGCCCGCGCACGACCTCGAAATTCAGCCCGCTGCGCTGACTGATCAGGCTCAACAGTTGTGCCGCCAGCCCACTGAAACGCCCATCCGCGTCAAAAAAACTCAGCGGGGCAAAATCTTCGACACCGCCGACCCGCACCACCGGATGTTGATCCAGCCACTGCTGCTCTGCGGCACTGAGCTGCACCCGTGTTTGTTCAGCCATCTCGGCAAGACCGACGCTCCAGCGCTGTTCGATACGTTGCCGATGCTCCATGGGAATCGCCGCCAACGCGTTGTCGACGAGACGTTTGAGGCGCACATCGCTGCGCATCAGCGCAAAGCCGAACGGGTTGGCATCAAGTCCCGCGGGCCCTGCCAATTGCAGGTCATTTCGATAATTGGTGTTGATCAAGTAACTGGCACTGATGAAATCGCCCAGATAAACATCATCCGCACCGAACGCCACGGCTCCCAGTGCATCCATTGCCGAGGCGTAAAGTTGCACGCTCGCTTCAGGGTAGAACGCCTGCACCGTCGCCAGCTGCATGTAATCCTCGACCATGGCGACACGCTTGCCCGAGAGATCCATCGGCATGGATTCTTCGAGCCGGGTAACCAGCATTGGCTGATCTTCGGCATAGGGTCGGGACAGAACGATCGCAGGGTCGGCGATCTCAAAACTGTTGGATGTCCCCAATACATCGAGATCGCCACGTTTGAGTGCCGCCATCACCGCATCCCGGTTGGCAAAACGCCGGACTTCGACTCTGAGGCCCAGCAGTTGCGCCAGCAGGTCGGCGTAATCGGCTGTGAGCCCTTCCAGTTCATGCTGATTGCGGGTGATCTCGAACGGTGGGTAATCGCGACCTGAAATGCCCATCCGCAACACCGGATGCTGACGCAACCATTGGCGGTCTTGTTCGTCCAGACGGATCTGGACATTATCCAGCCCGGAGCGAGTCAGCACCTCGAGAACCTGCGGCGCTTCACTCGCCCAGCAAGAGGTAACAAGGCTAAGCCACAGCCAAAAGGCACGCCCTCCCTGGCTCATGTCCGGCTACTCAGATCAAATGATTGCGCTTGGCGAAATCGCGCAAGTGCACCGCTGTACCCATCCCGAGCTTCTTCATCAGTCGGGTTTTATATGTACTGACCGTTTTATGGCTGAGGTGCATGTCCTCGGCAATTGTCTTGTTGGGCTTGCCCTGCGCCAGTTGCACGAAAATGCTCAACTCTCGATCGGAGAGCTGATCGATCATCTGTTTTTCCGTGGTTTGCACTGCATTCAACACGCTGAAGTTGTCCGGCATCGCGGAAAAATAGGTGTAGCCCGCCATCACTGCCTGAATGGCTTTGTGCAGCTGTTGCAGTTGATTGGTCTTGGTGACGTAAGCCATCGCCCCAGCGCGCAGACACCGCTCCTGGAAAAACAAGGCTTCGTGAGTACTGAACACCAGAAGTTTGCACTTAAGGTCGTTGGCCTTGATTCGAGCCATGACGTCCAGCCCGTCGAGTGCTGGCAGACCCAAGTCAAGCACGACCAACCGGGGCTGGTGCTCGCGAATCATTTGCAGCACCTCGTTGCCACTGGACGCCTCGTGAATCTCCTTGAAACCCTCGGATTGCAGCACGATTCGGATGGCGGCGCGCACCACTGGGTGGTCGTCGACGATCAGCGCTGACTTCATTTCCACTCCCACTAAAAAATCTGGCAATAAGATCACCGGGATCGGCTGATCCAGACTCAATGGCTGCGCAGCGACTGTTGCACGCAATGGAATGGAAATCACCTGTCAGATCTGACAGTTGCGGCGCGAGTATTTTTATGCATAGGCCCGACGCTGCTCAACCACGGCCTGTTTCCACTGGGGTGCGTCGACCAACGCCATCAAGTGCCTGATTGCCTGTTCATTGGGCAGCGCCGCATGACTGATCTGCACGTTCTCCTGCGCGAAACCTGATTTCACCTGCAACGGCGCCGAAGGTTCGTTGTAAATCAGCGCATGCCGCACCTGGGGGTTGTCGAGAAAAAACCCCAGCAGATCCAGCGACCCCATCGCCAGTTCAGCGTTGATAACCACCACGTCGAACGGTTCGCAGCCGTAGTCCACCAGCGTCAACAGCTCGGCGATACTCTGCACCGGGGCAACGCGGTAGTAGTTGAGGCCGTTGAACAGACGCTCGACTTTCATCCGGTGAAAATGCTGCGGATCGGCGATAAGGATACGCAGGGCTTTATTGATCATGGTCAATCTCCCGGTGATCAGGTTTTTCAGTGCGGCAAGACTACGCAACCTCAACGGCAGGTTCTGTAGGACATTTCCTAAAAAGTCATTCGCCCGAGATCTGCCGATAACTGCGCCGTTGCAGCCAGTTCAGCAAATCGGTTCCGGCCATCGGTCTTGCGTACCAATACCCCTGCCCTTGCGTGCATCCCAGTGCCAGCAGCTCGCGGCGCTGCGCATCGGTCTCGATGCCCTCGATCACCACGGTCATGCCGAGGGTTTCGCCAAGCGCCAAGGTGCTGCTGATTGCTGCCCGGCAACGGGGTTCACGCTCAAGGTTACGAATGAAATCACCGTCAAGCTTGATCTCGTTGAAGGGCAACTGACACAAGCGTTGCAGCGAGGAAAACCCGGCCCCGAAGTCGTCGATCGACAAGCGACACCCCATCATCCGCAACCGCACCAGGCTTTCCAGGCTGGTAGCCGGCGCTTCCAGCAAACCGCTCTCGGTCAGTTCAAAGGTCAGGCCCGCGCCTTGAGCGGCGTGGCGCGCCAGAATGTCTTTGAGGGAGGCGGTCAGCTCAGCGTTGGCCAACTGCACGGCTTGCAGGTTGAACGCCAGATTCAGGAAGAAACCCTGCTCCCGGGCGCTTCGCTGAATATCCAAAGCCTGATCGAGCTGAGAGAACAGCAACGCGTCGAGCAGGCCACAGCGTTCCAGCACCGGCATGAACAGCGCGGGCGAAATAATGCCGCGGGTTGGATGCAGCCAGCGGCAGAGCACTTCTACACCGCAGACTTCACCGCTGCGCAGATTGAATTTTGGCTGATACCAGGCGTGCAGCTGCCCATCGGCCAGTGCCCGCCGCACGGACACTTCACTCGCCAGAGTGACGAACGCAGGCGCAGCCTCGAGAAGGCTCGGCCGCTCAACATATTTGTCCAGCAGATCACCCAGCACCTGGGCATGCAGTGGTTTGCCGACATCGCCCAGCAGGTCCAGACCGAGCAGCGTCACCATTTGATGCACCGCGCGGCGCAGATCGGCCGACAACGAGCTGCTGATGATGACCGACTTTACCTGCCCGGACGCGCCTACGCGTTGCAAGAACTGCAGGCCGTCCATGCCCTCCATTTGCAAGTCGCACAGGGCAATGTCTACGCAGCCGATGTCCTTCAACAGGGCCAGTGCCTGCGCGCCGTCACTGGCTTCGTAAATCTGCCGGAACCCCAGGCTTTGCAAGATGCTGACCGCAACCGAGCGTTGGAACGCGTGATCTTCGAGCACCAGAATTCGAAGCGGCTGAAGGGGCATGATCGTTGCCTCGAGGATGGTGGAATTGGCACAAGTGTCCGGCGTTTCTGCGCAGAACTCGTTAGGAAAAGTCTCAAATCTCATGGGACTTTTCCTAAATATCGAGGTGTTCAAGGAGTGCAGCCAGGGTTTGCCGGTCCGGCGTACGGATCAGCGTCAACTGGCGTCGCTGGTTGGCATAAATCGTTTCTGCCTGTGCCTGGCCACGGCGTGCGTCATAAATCACACCGTGACGAATCTGCGAATTGCTCTGGAAAAACCGCACCGGATCAATCCCGGCGGCAGCGATCAGCACACCGTTGATGACCAGCAGATCAAAGTGCTCGAACGGTTCGAACGAGTAATGGGTCACGCCCAGCAGTTCACGAAACGAACGCACCGGTGTGAGCGTGCGATATCCCAGTTCGTTGAGGGACTTGCAGATTCGGTTGCGCTCGATGAGTTGCTCTTCAGCAACGAGAATTCGCCAGTGTTTGTAGGACATTGATTTCGCCGGCCGTAGGAAATGTTTCCAATCAGCGGAACACTCTAATCAATGCACGCAGCAAAACATGTAGGACAAGTCTGATAAACGAGCGGGATTTCTGGAGGCGAACCAAGAAGAAAGCCACACCGCAATCACCGGCGTGGCTTACTTGATTGATCAAAGGCAGTGGATGTCTTAGGAACGTCATTCAGTCGTACTCGGACTCCAGAATGCCTGCACCACGAGCGCCGACGTCGAGATCCGCGCGATCAGTGCATCCAGCTCATCGCCGTCCACCGAAGTGGTCGCCAGCGTCGCTTCGATCTCGACTTCGTCGGCGCCAAAGGCGTGCACATCGACGTCGCTGGCCGGATAGTTGCTGCGTTCCAGCTCGGCTTCGAGTAAGGCGAGCACAGCTTTTTGCTGTGAACGTCGGGCGATCACGTAGACGATATTGGTGACTTCGGCCGAGACCACGTCCAGTGGCTGGCGGTTGATGTTATTGACGATCGGCCGCAGCAACGTATTGGCGGCGAGGATGAACAGCGTGCCCAGCACGGCTTCGGCCAGCAGGTCGGCACCGGCGCAGGCACCCACCGCAGCGGAGGTCCACAGGGTGGCAGCGGTGTTGAGACCGCGCACGTTGCCTTCCTCACGCATGATTACACCGGCACCGAGAAAACCGATGCCGGAGACAACGTAGGCCACCACGCGCACCGCGCCCTCGGCCCCGGCGAGACGGTTGGCCATGTCGACAAAAATCGCCGCGCCGACCGCCACCAGCACGTTGGTCCGCAGGCCGGCGGTGCGTTGCCGGTACTGTCGCTCGAAGCCGATCAGGCCGCCGAGAAGGAATGCGGCGCTGAGGCTGATCAGGGTGTCGAGCAGCGAGGTAAGGTTGAGGTTGTTGATGGCTTGCATAGTCTTGTCCTTGAAAACATACCAATCCCCTGGCGGAGCGAGCCTGCTCGCGAAAGCGGTATGTCAGCCAACATAAATGCAACTGACACGACGCCTTCGCGAGCAGGCTCGCTCCCACACGGGGAACAGCGTTGTACTGCTGTTACTGCCAGCCAAACCGGCGGATGTAGAAACCTTTCACTGCCTGAGTCAGCGCCATGTACGCCAGCAGAATCACCGGCAGGAACACGAAGTACATCGACGGCAACGCCTGCAATTTGAAGTAGTGCGCCAGCGGCCCCATCGGCAGGAAGATGCCGACCGCCATGATGATTCCGGTCATCACCAGCAGCGGCAGGGCTGCACGGCTTTGCACGAACGGAATCTTTGGCGTGCGGATCATGTGCACGATCAGCGTCTGGGTCAGCAGGCCCACCACGAACCAGCCGGACTGGAACAGCGTCTGGTGATCCGGGGTGTTGGCATCAAATACGTACCACATCAAGGCGAACGTTGTGATGTCGAAAATCGAACTGATCGGCCCGAAAAACAGCATGAAGCGCCCGACATCGCCCGGCTGCCAGCGTTGCGGTTTCTTCAGCATCTCCTCATCGACGTTGTCGAACGGAATGGCAATCTGCGAAATGTCGTAGAGCAGGTTTTGCACCAGCAGGTGCATCGGCAGCATCGGCAGAAACGGAATAAACGCACTGGCAACCAGCACCGAGAACACGTTGCCGAAGTTGGAACTGGCGGTCATCTTGATGTACTTGAGCATGTTGGCGAAGGTGCGACGCCCTTCGAGTACGCCCTCCTCCAGCACCATCAGGCTCTTTTCCAGCAGGATGATGTCTGCCGCTTCCTTGGCGATGTCCACCGCGCTGTCCACTGAAATGCCGATGTCGGCGGTGCGCAACGCCGGCGCGTCGTTGATGCCATCACCCATGAAGCCGACTACATGGCCGTTACCCTTGAGGATGCGCACGATGCGTTCCTTGTGCGACGGCGTCAGCTTGGCAAAAACGTTAGTGTTTTCCACCGCCACGGCCAGTTCGGCGTCGCTCATGCGCTCGATGTCGTTGCCCATCAGCAGGCCTTGCTGAGCGAGGCCGACTTCGCGGCAGATCTTCGCCGTGACCAGCTCGTTGTCACCGGTCAGCACTTTCACCGCCACGCCATGTTCGGCCAAAGCCTTGAGCGCCGGTGCGGTGCTTTCCTTCGGTGGATCGAGAAACGCCACGTAACCGATCAGCGTCAGTTCTTGCTCATCAGCCAGGCTGTAGGTGTCGCGCCCCTCAGGCATCGAGCGGGCCGCTACTGCCACCACGCGTAAGCCTTCAGCGTTGAATGCTGCGGTGACCTGACGAATCCGGGTCAGCAATTCATCGCTCAAGGCTTCATCGACGTCGCCGTGACGCACACGGCTGCACACCGCCAGCACTTCTTCCACCGCGCCTTTGCAAATCAGTTGATGCGCCTGGCCGCGCCCTTCTACCACCACCGACATGCGCCGGCGATTGAAGTCGAACGGGATCTCATCGACCTTGCGAAACGCTGTGCCGACCTTCAGCTCACGGTGGACTTCCACATGTTCCAGCACGGCCACGTCCAGCAGGTTTTTCAGGCCGGTCTGGTAGTAGCTGTTCAGGTAAGCCATTTCCAATACGTCGTCAGAGTCTTCGCCCCAGACATCAACGTTGCGTGCAAGGAAGATCTTGTCCTGGGTCAGCGTGCCGGTCTTGTCGGTGCACAGCACGTCCATGGCGCCGAAGTTCTGGATCGCGTCGAGACGTTTGACGATGACTTTTTTGCGTGACAGAAATACCGCGCCTTTGGCCAGTGTCGAGGTGACGATCATCGGCAGCATTTCCGGGGTCAGCCCGACCGCAACCGACAGCGCAAACAGCAGTGCTTCGGTCCAGTCGCCCTTGGTGAAACCATTGATGAACAGCACCAGCGGCGCCATCACGAACATGAAGCGGATCAGCAACCAGCTGACTTTATTGACGCCTTGCTGGAACGAAGTGACCGCACGATCGGTAGCACCGACACGCTGCGCCAGCGCACCGAAATAGGTGCTGTTGCCAGTGGTGAGAATCACCGCCACCGCAGTGCCAGACACAACGTTGGTGCCCATGAACAGGATGTTGTCCAGCTCCAGCGGATTGCGTGTATCGCGATCAGCCTGACGCGGGAATTTCTCCACCGGCATCGATTCACCAGTCATCGCGGCCTGACTGACGAACAGGTCTTTGGCGCTGAGCACCCGGCAATCGGCGGGAATCATGTCGCCGGCCGACAACACAATCAGATCGCCTAGCACCAATTGTTTGATCGGCAACTCGCTGCGCGGCGCATCACGTCGCATTACTGTGGCGGTGTTGCTGACCATCGCTTTAAGCGCGTCGGCAGCCTGGTTGGATTTGCTTTCCTGCCAGAAGCGCAGCAGCGTCGACAGCACCACCATGGAGAAAATCACCACGGCTGCTTTAAGGTCTTCGGTCAGCCACGAGATCACCGCAAGCAGCGTCAGCAGCAGGTTGAACGGGTTTTTGTAGCAGTGCCACAGGTGGGTCCACCACGGCAGCGGCTGCTCGTGTTCGACTTCATTGAGGCCGTATTGCGCACGCAGTGCATCGACTTCGAAATCGGTAAGGCCATCGGAGTGCGTACCCAGTGAAGACAGCAATGCCGAGCTGTCGCTGTGCGCCGCATCGACCAGCGTATTGGCCAGAGTTGGCGGGACTTCACGGCTGACCGTGGTGTCGTTGATGGTTTCCAGCAACGCCAGGCGGCGGAAGTGCCGGGCGATGTGGCGGGTACGCAGAAAACCTGCGAAAAATTCCTTGAGCGTAAATTTCATGGCTGTTGCCCCTGTGGTCAGCCGGGAAACCGTCAAGCAGGTACGACCGCGCCTCGTCCGCCGGAAAAACCGGCACAACAAGGCATGGCGCGCCGGTCAGAAAAGACAGGCGTGTCGATAGGGCTGCGATGGCGACTTTAAAGTCGACATCACGCTCTGTTCAGCGTCGATGAGAAGGACGTCGAGACATGACCAAGGACTGGTCATGTACGGGATGCCGCTGCTCGCTTTTACGGCGAGACAACGGCAAAAAAAATGCGCGTTATCTTGCCGAGAATCTGCCGGTTACCGAGACCGGCCGACAACTGTCACTCGAACAAGTACCCACTGTGGGTCTCCGCTATTGATGAAAACGCGCGAAGCTTACGCCTCGATGTCTGGAGAGTAAACCCGTGAAAAGCATTGTGGCGGGGAATGTGCTGGATCTTCAGGAAGCGTTCAGGAGGGGCTTTTTGCTGTTCTTGAGGGCCCCTTCGCGAGCAGGCTCGCTCCCACAGGGAATCTCCAGCGAACACGGTTTTTGTATTCATCAAAGAACCAAATGTGGGAGCGAGCCTGCTCGCGAAGGCGGTGGCTCATCAACGGTGATGGCGGTGTATCAGGCGGCGCAGATTCAGCTGGCAGTCGCCAACAGCAAATCCGCCATCGAACGGTGCCCTCGATGCTTGCCATGTTCATACAGCGAGCCCGCAATCTCATCGGCACGAATCGGCAGCACCGACAGCAACGTGTCGCTCAAACCATGGCTGGCCTGGCAGAAGCCCTGCATGTAAATGCCAGCCTTGCAGCGCTCATCGGTGATCAGTTTGTAGTTGCGATCAACCTCGAACTCGCCCAGGTATTCTTCCAGCGGCGCCAGCAATTTACGGTGCATCTGACGCTCGTAACCGGTGGCCAGTACCACGGCGTCGTACAGGCGCACGCTGACTTCGCCAGTGGCGTTGTTGCGTACCGCCAACTCGATGCCGTGTTCGGTGGCGGTAGCACTCTCAACGGTGGTCAGGGTGCGGAACGCATGACGGGCAATTCCGGAAACCTTCTGGCGATAGAAGATGCCGTAGATGCGCTCGATCAGGTCAATGTCGACCACCGAGTAGTTAGTGTTGTGGTACTCGTTGACCAGACGCTCACGCTCGGCGCTGTTCTGCTGGAACACCAAGTCAGTGAACTCCGGCGAGAACACTTCGTTGACGAACGGGCTATCGTCCGCCGGCTTGAGGGCCGAGCCGCGCAAGATCATGTCGACCTGCACCGACGGGAACGAATCGTTCAGGTCGATGAACGCTTCCGCCGCGCTCTGCCCGCCACCGATGATCGCAATGCTCATCGGCTGATTGTGGACGCACGGCTGCCTGGCCATCTGCGACAGGTATTGCGAATGATGGAACACACGGTTGTCGCCCTTCAGCGACTTGAACGCCTCGGGAATACGCGGCGTGCCACCGGCACTGACCACCACCGAACGGGTGGTGCGTACATGTTGCTGGCCATCGCTGCCACGGGAAATAACGCGCAGTGCTTCAACCTGGTGGTTATGCAGCACCGGCTCGATGGTCAGCACTTCTTCGCCATAACGGCTCTGCTCGGTGAATTGCCCGGCTACCCAGCGCAGGTAATCGTTGTACTCCATGCGGCACGGATAGAAGGTGCCCAGGTTGATGAAATCCACCAGACGACCGTGGTACTTGAGGTAATTGACGAACGAGTACGGGCTGGTCGGATTGCGCAGGGTCACCAGATCCTTGAGGAAGGAAATCTGCAACTCGCTCTGGGTCGACAGAGTATTGCCGTGCCAGCTGTAGTTGGCCTGCTTGTCGAGGAACAGCACATCCAGTTCGCCCTGGGTCGGCCCGCGCTCTTGCAGCGCGATGGCCAGCGCCAGGTTCGAAGGGCCGAAACCGACGCCGATCAGGTCGTGAACGATGGGCGATGCAATTGCCTGTGTCATTTCCAGTGTCCTCTGGATGAACCCCTCAACCTCGGGGATAAAGCCTGAATGACCTGACCGGCCCGAAGCAGGACAGCAGGTCGTCTGTTGAGTAGGAACGAGGACGGTGAAAAAAAATTTAACGGGGAAGGATCAATGGGCGTCCCATTGTTTGATGCGCAGGCGGCAATGTTTCATGGCATTGACGATGTGTTTTTCCACCAGAGCCTTGGAAATACCGAGGCTCTCGGCAATTTCGTTGTGGGACAGACCTTCTATCTTGCGCAGCAGAAAACTGTCACGACACAGCGGTGACAATTCTGCCAGCGCTCGCTGGAGCATCTCCAGGCGTTGACCGTGATCGAGGGTGCCGTGGGGAGACGGAGTGAAATAACGCTCTTCATTGTCGAGCACTTCAAGGGATTCGACCTGCCGCAAGGCATTGCGTCGATGATCGTCGATGACCAGATTCAGCGCGGTGCGATAAAGGAACGCCCGGGGTTGTTCGATCGGCGTGTCGCTGGAGCGTTCCAGCACCCGCAGATAGGCGTCATGCACCACATCTTCGGCAACCTGACGGTTGCCCAGCTTGGCGTTCAGGAAACACACCAGCTCGCGATAGTAGTTTTCCAACATGACTCCTGGCCGCAACGACGCGGTTTTTGTCCTTGGGCTCACCCATCCGCCCTGCACTAACAGGCAGTAGCAAGATAGTGGCAACTTAAGTGCGTAATTTATAGTAATTCTCATATAGATTTAAAGTCTTGTTTCCACATACCAGCCGAATAGTGTCGGACGGGCACCTGTTACCTGATGTGTTAGCGCTTAAATTCCCTCGTACATTCATCGTTTACATGACAGCTCCCCGTTTCTGTCGTGCCTTGCGACAGCGTTCAAGTGCCCGAACATTCCGTGCACCTGCTGAACGTCGGGCCGAACCCACTGGCCGGAACCCTGCATGAAACGTCCCCGCCCCGCCCGACGCGCCTTGTTCGCCGCCCTCTGTCTGATTCCCGTGATCGCCGTCGCGGCATGGCAAGTCCTGCCGCCGGGACGCGACACCCTGGCGACCGTACAAGTGACCCGCAGCAATATCGAAAACAGCGTGACAGCACTGGGCACTTTGCAGCCGCGACGCTATGTAGACGTCGGCGCACAGGCCTCGGGGCAAATCCAGAAGATCCACGTCGAGGCAGGTGATGCGGTCAAGGAAGGCCAACTGCTGGTGGAAATCGATCCGTCGACGCAAAAAGCCAAACTCGACGCAGGTCGTTTCTCCATCGAAAACCTCAAGGCCCAATTACAGGAACAGCGCGCTCAGCACGACCTGGCGCAGCAGAAATACCAGCGCCAACAGAAACTCGCCGCCGGCGGCGCCACCCGCGAGGAGGACGTGCAGACCGCCCATGCCGAAGTCCGCGCCACCCAGGCACGCATTGACATGTTTCAGGCACAGATTCGTCAGGCCCAGGCAAGTCTGCGCAGCGACGAAGCGGAACTCGGCTACACGCGCATCTTTGCACCAATGAGCGGCACCGTCGTCGCTGTGGGCGCGCGCGAAGGCCAGACACTCAACGCGCAACAACAGACGCCACTGATCCTGCGCATCGCGCGGTTGTCGCCAATGACGGTGTGGGCCGAAGTTTCCGAAGCGGACATCGGCCACGTCAAACCCGGTATGACCGCCTACTTCACCACCCTCAGCGGTGGCAGCCGGCGCTGGAGCAGCACGGTGCGGCAGATTCTCCCGGTGCCCCCGCGCCCCCTTGAGCAAAACCAGGGCGGCAGCCCCACCGGCGGTCGCAGTGGCAGTGAGCGAGTGGTGCTCTACACCGTACTGCTCGACGTCGACAACACAGACAACGCCCTCATGACCGATATGACCGCTCAGGTGTTCTTCGTCGCACAAAACGCGCAGGACACCCTGACAGTGCCGAGCACTGCCTTGCAACCGGGCTCGCGCCCGCAATGGCAACTGGCGCAGATCGTCGCTGCCAACGGGGAAATCCAGTCGCGCGAAGTCCGCACCGGCATCAGCGACCGATTACGTACACAAGTCCTCGAGGGCCTGGCCGAAGGCGATCACATTCTCAGCGCTCCCGCTGTAGGCAACGGAGGCTGAATGCAAACGCCCCTGATTGACTTGCGCCAGATCCGCAAAGCCTACGGCGGCAACGACAGCCCGCTGGTGGAGGTATTGCGCGGCATCGATCTGTCGATTCACGCCGGCGAATTCGTGGCCATCGTCGGCGCCTCCGGCTCCGGCAAGTCGACGTTGATGAACATCCTCGGTTGCCTCGATCGCCCGACCAGCGGCGAATACCGCTTTGCCGGTGAAGACGTTGCGCAACTGGACACCGACGAACTGGCGTGGCTGCGTCGCGAGGCATTCGGCTTTGTGTTTCAGGGTTATCACCTGATCCCGTCCGGCTCCGCACAGGAAAACGTCGAGATGCCGGCCATCTACGCTGGCACGCCTGCGGCCGAACGACACGCCCGGGCCAGCGCATTGCTGGAACGCCTGGGGCTGGGCAGCCGCACCGGCAATCGCCCGCACCAGCTCTCCGGCGGTCAACAGCAACGCGTATCAATTGCCCGAGCACTGATGAACGGCGGCCACATCATTCTCGCCGACGAACCTACCGGCGCCCTCGACAGCCACAGCGGCAAAGAAGTCATGGCCCTGCTCGACGAGCTCGCCAGCCAGGGCCATGTGGTGATTCTCATCACTCACGATCGCGAGGTGGCGCAACGTGCCAAGCGCATTATCGAAATTCGTGACGGCCTGATCATCAGCGATACCGCCGAGCAACCGGGTGCCCCTGCCCGTACCGCCAATTCCGGCGCCTTGCAGGCAGTGGATCTGCGCCAGCGCCTGAGCGCCGGCAGCACCGAGACCGGCGCCTGGCGGGGCGAACTGCTGGATGCCGTGCAAGCGGCCTGGCGGGTGATGTGGATTAACCGTTTCCGCACCGCGCTGACGCTGTTGGGGATTGTCATCGGTGTCGCGTCAGTGGTGGTGATGCTGGCGGTCGGCGAAGGCAGTAAACGCCAGGTGATGGCGCAAATGGGGGCGTTCGGCTCCAACATCATTTACCTCAGCGGCGCGGCACCCAACCCGCGCACGCCACCGGGCATCATCACCCTCGATGACGTTGCCGAACTTGCAACCCTGCCCCAGGTGGAACGAATCATGCCGGTCAACGGCTCGACCGCCGGCGTGCGCTTCGGCAACGCCGACCACTCCAGCTACGTCGGCGGCAACGACACCAATTTCCCGATCATCTTCAATTGGCCGGTGGTACAGGGCAGCTACTTCACTCAGGCCGATGAAGACAGCGCCGCCGCAGTCGCGGTGATCGGCACCAAGGTTCGCGACAAATTGCTCAAGGACGTGGCTGACCCGATCGGTCAATACATCCTGATTGAAAACGTTCCGTTCCAGGTGCTCGGCGTGCTGGCGGAAAAAGGCTCAAGCTCCGGCGACTCGGACAGCGACAACCGGATTGCCGTGCCGTACTCGGCGGCCAGTACGCGCCTGTTCGGCAGTCGCAACCCGGAATATGTCGTGATCGCCGCCAGGGACGCACGCAAAGTCAAAGACGCCGAACAGGCCATCGAGCAATCGATGCTGCGCCGGCACAACGGCAAAAAGGATTTCGAGCTGACCAACAACGCCGCCATGATCCAGGCCGAGGCTCGCACCCAGGGCACGCTGTCACTGATGCTCGGCGCCATCGCCGCCATTTCCTTGCTGGTCGGCGGCATCGGCGTGATGAACATCATGCTCATGACCGTCCGTGAACGCACCCGCGAGATCGGCATTCGCATGGCCACCGGCGCCCGTCAGCGCGACATCCTGCGCCAGTTCTTGACCGAAGCGGTGATGCTCTCCGTGGTCGGTGGCATTGCCGGCATCAGCCTGGCGATGCTGGTCGGCGGCGTTCTGTCGTTCAGCGGCGTAGCGATCGCATATCAATGGATGGCCGTAATCGGTGCCTTCGCCTGCGCCCTGGTCACCGGTGTCATCTTCGGCTTCATGCCTGCCCGCAAGGCCGCCCGGCTCGATCCGGTCACAGCCCTTACCAGTGAATGATCAACCTATGAAAGCGCAACTGACATTGATTGCCGCCAGCCTGTTACTGGCGGCCTGCAGCAGCCCTGCGCCACGCCCTGACAGCGGCGTGCAATCACCGCCCGCCTGGCAATCGCCAGACCATCGCGGCGCGGTGCAAAGCAATCGCCAATGGTGGACGCAGTTCGGCAGTCGCGAACTCGATCAACTGGTCGAACAGGCACGACTGGGCAGCCATGACCTCGGCGCGGCCGTTGCCCGCGTCAGACAGGCGCAGGCCAGCGCGACGGTTGCCGGGGCCCCGCTGTTGCCCGAACTCAAGGCCGGAATCAATGCCAATCGGCAGAAGCTTCTGCACGGCAAAGGCTACAGCCAACTGGATGTCAACCCGGACAATCGCTCGCTGGATTACTACGACGCCGAGCTGAGCGCCAGTTACGAAATCGATTTCTGGGGCGGTAAACGAGCCGCCCGTGACAGCGCCGTGTTCGGTGTGCAGGCCAGTGAGTTTGATCGCGCCACGGTCGAGCTGACCTTGCAAAGCGGCGTCGCCAACAGCTACGCCCAGGCGCTCGCCTTGCGTGAGCAGGCGCGCATTGCCGAACTCAATCTGGCCAACGCGCAAAACGTGCTGCACCTGGTGCAAACCCGCTTCGATGCAGGCAGCGCCACCGCGCTGGAACTGGCCCAGCAAAAAAGTCTGGTGGCCGAGCAACAGCGCAAATTGCCGCTGGTGCAGCAACAGGCCCGCGAAGCGCTGATCACCCTCGCCGCCCTGCTCGGTCAACCGGTGCAGGCGCTGTCCTCGCCTCAGCAGGCATTCGCGCAATTGCAGTGGCCCAACATCGCCAGTGGCGTGCCCAGCGATCTGCTGAGTCGACGTCCGGACATCGCCAGCGCAGAAGCCAGACTGGCGGCGGCCCAGGCTGATGTCACCGTAGCCCGCGCGGCCATGCTGCCAAAAATCACCCTCACCGCCAGCCTCGGCACCGGTGCCGATCTGGCGGCGGATCTGCTGCGCACAACGTTCTACAACCTGTCATCCGGATTGACGGCGCCGATCTTCAACAACGGGCGCTTGAGCGCCGAACGCGACAAGGCCAAGGCCCGTCAGGATGAATTGCTGGAGACCTATCGCGGGGCGATCATCAATGGCTTCGCCGATGTCGAAAAAGCCCTGAGCACCATCCGTGGCCTCGATGAGCAACGGCAGTGGCAAAGCGAAGAATTGGGTCAGGCGCAAACCGCCTTCGACATCGCGCAAAGCCGTTATCAGGCGGGTGCCGAAGACTTGCTCACCGTACTGCAAACCCAGCGCACCTTGTATGCGGCGCAGGACATGAACGTGCAACTGCGCCTGTCGCGACTGCAGGCGAGCATTGCCTTGTACAAAGCGTTGGGCGGTGGCTGGCAAGTTATCTGACAGCGAACACTCACACTCTCTTTTACCGAACCAAAAACCTGTAGGAGCTGCGGCACGCTGCGATCTTTTGATCTAGAAAAACAAGTCAAAAGATCGCAGCGTGACGCACCTCCTACAGGGGGTATTGCGTTGTGTCGGATGGGTGACGGGCAAAAAGAATCGCAGCTTCGGGCTGCGATTTTTTTGCGCTTAAAGTTGCCGGCCTTTCACCTTCAAATGCCTGGCGTACCACGGTCGCTGCGGCACCTTGCGAAACAGATCGGCCATGTTGTCTTCGTCGCCGAAAGTGATGCGCAGCGCCAGTTTCATGGTCTCCGGATCCATCTCCACCGAACGCCCGACTTGCAGGCCGGGCACGCTGCTGCAGCCATGGGTGTCGGGGCCCAGCCAGGGGTCATCGACTTCCACCCAACGCCCCGGCGCAAACCACGGCACGCCGTTGACCTCGAGGCGACTGACTTCCCCCGGGTGAAAACGCTCGTGGGCGCGGAACCAGTCTTCAAGCCGATCATCGATCCAGCCATGAAAACGCCAGAACACCGGGTTCACATGGGAGGAAAACGGATCGCCGAGAAAGTCGTTTTCCGGGGCATACCAACGCGCGGCGAAATCCGCCTGATCCCGCGCCATTGGCACTGGAATGTTGTTGGACGGGTCGCGGGCCACCGATGCCCAGCGCATATGCAACCAGTCGTGCAGGCCCAGTTCGACTTCCGAGCCGAACTGGCCGAGGGTGAGTTTCGACAAGTAGCGCGGATCGCGGTACTGCGACTCCCACACCTGAAAATTACTGTGATAGGTTTCGGCCGCTTTGATGTCGCTGACCCACTTGGTGTACTCGTCGTCGCCTTCGGTCAGCCACGTTGGCGGCAATGCGTTGCCGTCGTGATTGTCGAAGTAGCGGGCGAAGCCCTGACGGTCACGCTCCAGCTCCGGCTGCGGCATGGGGAATGCCTGCCATGACGGCAAGTCTTGCATCGAACGGGCTTTGCCCAGCATGTGTCGATGCATGAAGAAAAAATCGATGCCCGAGCCGTTGCGATCCTTACGCGGCCCACGGGCATCACGCTCCTTGTCCCGTGGGCCAGGTTGCCAGCCGATACCACGCAACGCATCACGTTTTTTTTCGGAGAGTTTGTGCCACTTGTCCCGCGACGCGTGCCAGAGCTGATGGAACAGCCGATGTTCGGGCGCTACCAGCCACGCCAGAAACGCCGGATTCAACCCGACTCTTTCTCGGGCTTCGGGAAACCGTCGCTTGATCGCGATGAAGTGATTGTCGAGTTCTGGTAGACCCAGCGCGCGATCCAGTCGCAGCACTTGCCCGGTAAACGTGCCGCTGCCAGCGTTGCCGAACGCGGCCCAGACTTCGTCCAGTTTTACTTTGAATTCGTACACCGCCGGCGCTTGCGGCGCATCGCTGCGCATCAGACGCCAGAACATCTCGGCGCCATTACCCGGCGCCAGATCGCCGATGACTTGATAACGCAGTGGCGCCTCGGAACGCAGGTTAGCCCCCGTGTCGAGATAACCGCGCAAACCGCGGCCACGGTGGGCAATGTCGAGAAACAGCTCCAGACCTTCATTGGGCAAGCCATCCAGTCCAGCGGCAGCACCAGTGAAACGAATGTCCCACACGCCGCGCAAACTGTCCGCCAACTGCTGACCGGCCGTGTCTGCCAGGTCGACCGTGGCCTCTCCCGGGGTGATCGGAAACTCCTCACGGGTCAGTTCACGATGTGCATAAAAAGCGGCAGGCAGCGCGGCGCCCGTGAGTGCCATGCCCGCCATGAACCAGCGTCGAGAGATCGTCATTGCCCTACCTGTGTCAGCCATGAAGCAGGCTTTATCCAAGCTAGAACGTTTGCTCGCCGAGGAAATTTATGGCCGCGGCGAAAGATCCCGGCATTCGCCGTCGCCTTTTCACCTTCCGCCCCTAAATTACCCGCTCCGCCGCTCGTTCCTCCCAGATAGCAAAGGCCCCTGCGCCTGAACCTCGACGGCGAACCTGAATGAGATGGCAATGACAAAACCGCGTTCGAAAAAGGCTCTATTTATCGGCCTGCCGCTGGCCTTGGCGATCAGCGCCGGCGCAGGGTTTCTGGCTTGGGATTACTGGTTTCGGGACAACCCCGGCTATCCGGTCAAAGTGATGAAGCAGGCGACCGAACTGCAGGATCGCATCCTCTCTTTCGACAGCCACATCACCGTGCCGTTGAGCTTCGGCACTCACGGCAACGAAGCCGACAAGGATGGCTCGGGGCAGTTCGACCTGATCAAGGCCAACCGTGGACGGCTGTCCGGCGCGGCACTGACCGTATTTGGCTGGCCGGAAATGTGGAACGGCCCGAATGCACCGCACCGCCCGACCGAAGGTTTTGTCGAGGAAGCGCGCAATCAGCAGGAAGTGCGCTACAAGATCATTTCCGGGATGGTGCGCGACTTCCCCAATCAGGTCGGCATCGCCTATACCCCGGATGATTTCCGCCGTCTGCACGGTGAAGGCAAATTTGCGATTTTCATCAGCATGCTCAACGCCTATCCACTGGGCAACGACCTGAGCAAACTGGACTTGTGGGCCGGACGCGGCATGCGCATGTTCGGCTTCAGCTATATCGGTAACAACAGCTGGGCCGACTCTTCGCGCCCGCTGCCCTTTTTCAATGACTCTCCCGACGCGCTCGACGGTCTCTCGGACATCGGCAAACAAGCCGTGCATCGCTTGAACGATCTGGGGGTGATCATCGACGTCTCGCAGATGTCGACCAAAGGTCTGGAGCAAGTCGTGCAGTTGAGTCGTACGCCGATTGTCGCCTCGCACTCGGCACCGCGAGCGGCGGTGGATATTCCACGCAACCTCAGCGACAAAGAGCTGCAACTGATCAAAAACAATGGCGGCGTAGTGCAGGTGGTCGGCTTTTCGCAGTACCTCAAACCGCTGACTCAAGGCACCCAGGACAAACTCAACGCCCTGCGCGCACGCTTCGACCTACCGCCACTGCCGAACCTGGCCATGGCCCTGATGCCGGGCGATCCGATCATCACCGCCTGGTCCGAACAGAAGCTCGGCCAGTACGCCAGCGGCCTCTACGGCATTCTTGAAGAGGAGCCGAAAGCGACCCTCAAGGATCTCGGCGACGCCATCGATTACACCGTGCGCAAGATCGGCATCGACCACGTCGGCATCGCTTCGGACTTCAACGATGGCGGCGGCATCAAGGGCTGGGAAAACGTCGGCGAAATCCGCAACGTCACCGCCGAACTGATCCAGCGCGGCTACTCCGAAGCGGACATTGCCAAGCTGTGGGGCGGCAACTTCCTGCGCGTTTGGGATCAAGTGCAAAAGGCTGCAAAACCTGCACTGGTTTCTCGTCAGGATGCGGCCAAGCCATGACTGACCGTCGTACATTCCTGAAACAGGCCGGCGTACTCGCCGCTGCCCTGCCCCTGGGTTCCAGCCTTGCCTGCGCGACCGCTGCCACCCCTCACCCTGCGCTGCCGGGCAACAAATGGGCGCAATTGCGCCAGTTGTTCGATCAGGATCCGCAGGCCATTCACTTCGCCAATTTCCTGATCACTTCGCATCCCAGGCCCGTGCGCGAGGCCATCGAACGCCATCGCGCAGCGCTGGATCTGAATCCGGGACTGGCGATGGACTGGGACCTGGGCGTCACCGAACAGCACGAAGAAAACGTGCGGGTCTGGGCCGGCAAGTACCTGCAAGCCAAACCGAGCCAGATCGCTCTCACCGGCAGCACCACCGAAGGCCTGGCGATGATTTATGGCGGCGTACATGTTCGCCCGGATCAGGAGATCCTGACCACAGTTCACGAGCATTACTCAACCCGCAACATTCTCGAATTCCGTAGCCGGCGCGACGGCACACAAGTTCGCAAACTCAAGCTGTTCGACACTGCGCAAAGCATTTCGCTGGATCAGGTACTCGACACCATCAACCGCAACATCCGCCCGCAAACTCGTGTGCTGGGTATGACATGGGTGCATTCGGGCAGCGGAGTGAAGTTGCCGATCGCCGACATCTCGCGTCTGGTCGATGAACACAATCGCGGACGCGACGACAAGGATCGGCTGATTTACGTGGTCGATGGTGTGCACGGATTCGGTGTCGATGACCTGAGCTTCGCGCAGATGAACTGCGATTTTTTCATTGCCGGCACCCACAAGTGGATGTTCGGCCCACGCGGCACCGGCATCGTCTGCAGCCGCAGCGAAGAGGTGAAATACGTCAGCCCCAGCGTGCCGACGTTCTCCGAAGCCACGACGTTTGGCACCACCATGACCCCGGGCGGTTACCACGCCTTCGAACATCGCTGGGCGCTGGACGAAGCCTTCAAGTTGCATCTGCAACTGGGCAAGGCCGACGTGCAGGCACGCATTCATCAGCTCAACAGCTACCTGAAACAGCGCCTGCGCGAACAGTCGAACATCGAACTGGTAACCCCGCTCGATCCGAAGTTTTCCGCCGGTTTCAGCTTCTTCCGGGTCAAGGGCCAGGACAGTGATGAAGTGGCCGCTTACCTGATGAACAACCGGGTGATCTGCGATGCCGTCAGCCGCGATGTCGGTCCGGTGATTCGTACGTCACCAGGGCTGCTGAACAACGAAACCGAAGTCGACCGGTTCATGGACATCCTCGGTAAAAAACTGCGCGCCTGATTCCTCGACTCCAGTTTTCCTTTCACAGAGACGACTCATGAAAAAGCCTCACACCCGCTTCACTTTCAAGGCGCTCCCCGCCCTGGCTCTGACTGCGCTGTGCGCCGGCCTGTTGCCCGGCGCCGCTCAAGCTGCCACCCCGCCGGCACCCGGAAAAGTGTTCAAAGACTGCAAGGACTGCCCGGAAATGGTGGTGTTGCCGACCGGCAGTTACATCATGGGCACCCCGGACGACGAAGTCGGTCGCGAACCGGACGAAGGCCCACGCCACGAAGTGACCTTCAGCAAACCGTTCGCCATCAGCCGCTTCCAGGTGCTGGTGGGCGAATGGGACGCGTATGTGCGCGAAACCGGCAACAAACCTTATGACTTCGATGATCGTCCGGGTCGTCGCTGCACGGCCGGCAAACCCGAATTCAAACAGACGGCGCGCGATCCGGCCGTGTGTATGAACGTCGCTGAAGCCCAAGGCTACATCGACTGGCTGTCGAAGAAGACCGGCAACGCTTATCGCCTGCAGAGCGAATCGATCCGCGAATACGCCGCACGTGGTGGCAGCACCGGGCCCTTCCCGTTCCCGTTCGATGAAGGCAACAACTACCAGATCTCCAAACACGCCAACACCTATGGCGCCGCCGACGGCTACAACTTCACCTCACCGGCCGGCACCTTCCCGGCCAACGCGTTTGGCGTTTATGACGCCCACGGCAACGTCTACGAATGGACCGCCGACTGTTATCACAAGGATTATTCCGACGTACCGAGCGACGGTAGCCCATGGACGCAGGAAAATTGCGAGCGCCAGGTCATGCGCGGTAACGACTGGGGCGAAGCGCCGGTTTTCTCCCGTTCCGGCAACCGCAACAGCAGCTGGCCAACCAGCAAGGGCGACTGGCTCGGGTTTCGAGTAGTGCGCGACCTCTGATCCCGCCTCACGCGACCGCAGCCCACCTGCGGTCGTTTAAAGAAAGTCCGTGACCATTCGTTTTCCTTAAGTACCGGCACTCCCTCCGCATCGAAGCAGGAATCCTCCATGACCAAGCCTACGCGTGGGGCGATCAACGAATTGTTCGCCCTGCTCAAGCCCTTCCGCCTGATCGTCTCTGCGTCCATCGTGCTTGGCATGATCGGCGGCCTGAGTGTCACTGTGCTGCTGGCGACCATCAACAATGCCCTGCACTCCGACGACGGCCTGACCCGCACCGTAGTCATGATCTTCGCCGGTCTGTGTGCACTGGCGCTGCTGACGACGATTCTGTCCGACATCGGCACCAACTATGTCGGCCAACACATCATTGCCAAGCTGCGCAAGGAACTGGGGGAAAAAGTGCTGTCGGCGCCGATCGACCAGATCGAACGCTATCGCAGCCATCGCCTGATCCCGGTATTGACTCACGACGTCGACACCATCAGTGACTTCGCCTTCGCCTTTGCGCCGTTGGCGATTTCGATGACCGTCACCCTCGGCTGCCTCGGTTATCTGGCAATGCTGTCGTGGCCGATGTTTTTGATGATGCTGGTGGCCATCGCCATCGGCACGACCATTCAGGCGATTGCCCGGGCCAAGGGCATGCGCGGTTTCTACGCCGCCCGTGATTGCGAAGATGAACTGCAAAAGCACTACAACGCGATTGCCGAGGGTGCCAAGGAACTGCGCATTCATCGTCCACGGCGTCAGCGCATGTTTGTCGCCGGAATTCAGAAAACCGCAGAAAAAATCTGCGACACCCAGATCAAATCGATCAACACCTTCGTCATCGCCAAGTCGTTCGGTTCGATGCTGTTCTTCGTGGTGATCGGCCTGGCGCTGGCCATGCAATCCTTCTGGCCTAGCGGCGATAAAGCGGTGATGAGCGGTTTTGTCCTGGTGCTGCTGTACATGAAGGGGCCGCTGGAACATCTGGTCAGCACCTTGCCGATCATCAGCCGCGCACAAATTGCCTTCCGCCGCATCGCCGAGCTGAGCGAGCAGTTTTCCTCGCCCGAGCCGCATCTGTTGCTGGAGGATCACGGCAAGAAACCCGGTGTCGTCAACAGTCTGGAACTGAACAATGTGCGCTACGCCTTCCCTCCAGTGGAAGGCAGCGAACCGTTCCGTCTGGGGCCAGTCAACCTGCGCATCGAACAGGGTGACATCGTGTTCATTGTCGGCGAAAACGGTTGTGGCAAAACCACGTTGATCAAACTGTTGCTGGGCCTCTATGCACCGACCGAGGGCGAAATACGCGTCAACGATCAACCGATCACCGCGCTCAACCGCGATGATTACCGACAGAACTTCACCACCATCTTTGCCGACTATTACCTGTTCGATGATCTGATTCAGGGCGACCGCGAAGTCCCGCAGGACGCCACGCGCTACCTGGAGCGTCTGGAGATTGCGCACAAGGTCAGCGTGCGCGACGGCGCCTTCAGCACCACCGATTTGTCCACCGGCCAACGCAAGCGACTGGCGCTGGTCAACGCTTGGCTCGAAGAGCGTCCGGTGCTGGTGTTCGATGAATGGGCGGCGGATCAGGATCCGACGTTCCGGCGCATTTTCTACACCGAACTGTTGCCCGACCTGAAACGTCTGGGCAAAACCATCATCGTGATTTCCCATGATGACCGTTACTTCGACGTTGCCGATCAGCTTGTGCGCATGGAGGCCGGCAAGGTCAAAAGCGAACTGCAAACTGCTTGATTGAAGAGGCCGTGGCCAGGCTGGAAAAAATAATTTTCCGGTTTGCCGCGGCTTCCTCGTCTTAATGAGATGAATAAGAACCATTAACAACTATACCTGCCAAGGTCTTAACCTCATGTCCGCATCCCGTTTCATGCTTCGCCCTCTGACTCGAGCCCTGCTGATGCACGGCGCCACACGCTCCCGACTGGCCAGCACCGGTCTGGGTCTGGCACTGACTGTCGCTGCCGCCCCTTACGTCCAGGCGCAGGAATGGACCCTGAACATTCCGGCTCAGCCACTGGCGCAGGCGCTCCAGGCGCTGGGCCAGCAGACCAGCCTGCAGATCATCTACAGCCCGGAAAACCTGCAAGGTCTGCGCTCCAGCCCGCTCAGCGGCCGGTATCAGGATGACGACTCACTCAAAGCCATCCTCAAGGGCACTGGCATCAGCTATCAGCGCGACGGCAATACCGTCACGGTACTCGGCCCGACCACAGGTGATGCAATGGAGTTGGCACCGACCAACGTCAACGCCCAGCACCTGACCGCCACCACCGAGGGCAGCAACTCCTACACGACAGGCGGAGTGACCATCGGCAAGGGTGTGCACTCGCTGAAGGAAACACCGCAATCGGTCACGGTGATGACCCGCAAAATGCTCGACGACCAGAACCTCAACACCATCGAACAGGTGATGGAAAAGACGCCGGGCATCACCGTTTACGACTCGCCAATGGGCGGCAAGTATTTCTACTCCCGCGGTTTCCGCATGACTGGCCAGTACCAGTACGACGGCGTGCCGCTGGACATCGGCAGCAGCTACGTGCAGGCCGATGCCTTCAGTAGCGATATGGCGATCTATGATCGGGTCGAAGTGTTGCGCGGCGCAGCCGGGATGATGAAGGGCGCCGGGGGCACCGCAGGTGGAGTGAACTTCGTGCGTAAACGCGGCCAGGACACCCCGCACACGCAACTGTCGTTATCTGCCGGCACCTGGGACAACTATCGCGGCCAGGTCGATACTGGCGGCCCGCTGAACGACGCCGGCACCATCCGTGGTCGCGCCGTGGTCACTCAACAGACCCGTCAGTATTTCTACGACGTGGGCGAACGAAGGGACCAAATCTACTACGGCGCGCTGGACTTTGACCTGAGCGACTACACCACCCTGGGTCTGGGCATGGCCTATGAAGACGTCGATGCCACGCCGTGCTGGGGCGGCTTGCCGCGTTACGCCGATGGCAGTGACCTGAAGCTCTCTCGCTCCACATGCCTGAACACCGCCTGGAACAACCAGCGGAGCAAGCGGGCCACTTACTTTGGCGACCTGAAGCACGAATTCAACGACAACTGGGCGCTGAAGGTTGCGGGTGTCTACTCGAAAAACACTCAGGACATGGAATACGCCTTCCCGAGCGGTTCGGTACCGGTTGGCGCCACCAGCACCAATACCCTGATGATCGGCAGCACCTTTGACTACGATCAGGTCGACTACGGCCTCGATGCTTATGTGGACGGCAAGTTCGACGCATTCGGCCAAGAGCACGAGCTGGTCGTCGGCGCCAACGCCAGCCGCTCCCACAAGGATGATTTCTACGCCGTGGCACTCCTGCCTCAAACTCAGGATGTGCTGAACCCCAACCACCACCTGCCCCAGCCAGATCAAAGTTACTACCTGGCCAACGCCACCCGGGGAGGTCCGGTGGACATGCGAATCAAGCAATACGGCGCCTACTCCACGGCACGCCTGAAACTGGCCGATCCGCTGACCTTCGTCCTGGGCAGCCGCGTCAGCTGGTACAAGTCCGAAACCGACTCTGTCTCGTACTGGCGCGGCGAAGGCACACCGACCAGTTCCCAGGCCAAGGAAACCGGGCAAGTCACTCCGTTCGCCGCGCTGTTGTTCGACATCAACGACAACCTGACCGTTTACACCAGCTACGCGGATATCTTCACCCCGCAAGGCAACTACAAGACCATTAACGGTTCGACCCTCAAGCCATTGATCGGTCAAAGCTATGAACTGGGGATCAAGGGTGAATGGTTCGACGGTCGCCTGAACAGCTCCTTCAACCTGTTCCGCACCGTTCAGAAAGACGCAGCCCAGGATGACCCGGCCTGCCCGGACAGCACCTGCTCACTGAACTCCGGCAAAGTGCGCGCCCAAGGCTTCGAAGCAGAAGTCAGCGGTGAAGTCATTGACCGCCTGCAATTGCTGGCCGGCTACACCTACACCCAGACCAAGGTGCTGGAAGACGCGGACGCCAGTCTGGACGGTGTGGTGTACAACTCGTACGTGCCGCGCCACCTGCTGCGCGTATGGGGCGACTACGCCCTCAGCGGTCCGCTGGAGCGCGTTACCGTCGGTGCAGGCGTCAACGCCCAAAGCAGCAACTACCGTGTCTCGCCGAGCAGCGGCAACGATATCAGCCAGGCGGGCTATGCGGTCTGGAACGGTCGTGTCGGCTACCGCATCGACGACACCTGGTCCGTGGCACTGAACGGCAACAACCTGTTCGACAAGCGCTATTACGCTACGGTCGGTACCGAAGGCTGGGGTAACTTCTACGGTGAACCGCGCAACTTCGTGATGTCGGTCAAGGCTGACTTCTGATTCTGCAGCGCCAATGAAAACGCCCCGCAATTGCGGGGCGTTTTTTTGCGTACAAGGTAAGAAGCTGCATTCCCACGAAGAGCGCGGGAACGATCAATGTTCAACCCAAATGGCGACTCAACGCCCGACTCAGGCTTTCATACACGCTCAGCACCTCCGGCATGACCGAGACCAGCCTGAGCAAGTCATGGGTCAGGCCCGAACAATGTTCGAGTTCAACATTCCCCCCCTGCGCGCGCAATTTATCGACATAGGCCTGGCCTTCATCGAGCAACGGATCAAACCCGGCCAGCAGCACAATCGCCGGCGCCACACCGCGCAGGTCTTCGGCCAGCAACGGTGAGAAGCGCCAGTCCAGCAGGTCTTCGGGGCTGCGGGCGTAGTGCTGGTAAAACCAGTCCAGCGTATCGTTCTCCAGCAAATACCCTTCACTGAACAACAAGCGCGAATCGTGAGTGCGCGAGGCATCAGTGACCGGATAACACAGCAGTTGCACCTTGGGGACGATGGCCACAGTCCGTGGCTGAACCACCGCTTGCAAGGCCAGCACCGTCGCCAATGTGCCGCCGGCGCTATCACCACCGAACGCGACTCGACCGGCATCCAGTCCCAAGGCCAGCGCCTGCTCCGCCAGCCAGGACAAAGCGTCTTCACCGTCCTCCAGCGCTGTCGGGAAGCGGTGCTCCGGCGCCAGTCGATAGCCTACCGACAACACCGCGCACGGCGTACGCCGGCAGAATTCGCGGCAGACTCCGTCATGGGAATCCAGGCTGCCCACGACAAAACCACCGCCATGGAAATACACCATTACCGGCATCAGTGCCGTCGCTGCGCTCGGGCGATATAAACGCAACGCCAGCGGCGCACCGTCCCGCGCCGTGGTGTTGACCTCCAGCACGTCAATATCCTGAGGAGCATTCCAGCGCAATTGCGCCGTGGTTTGTTCGAAGATCGCCCGGGCCTCTGCCGGGGTCAGTTGATGCAACGCCGGCTGGCCTGCGTCCTGGCCGTCTTGCGCCAGGTCGAGGAACGCTTCCAGATCAGGGTGTAACGACATCGAAAAAATCCTTATGTCTGTAAAAAAGGGACGCGCCTGAGCAACGCCCCCCAGCAATGATTAAAACCCCGGTTCTCAGCCCACCCGCGCCATGCAATGCTCGATCAACGCCTCAAGCTCGCGCTGATAATCCTGCATGAACGACTCCATGGTGCTGGCCCGATAACGCTGGGTGCTGTAGATGCAACGCAGCGCCAACTGACCGTCGTACACCTGGCCGACAACCTCCAGCCAGTTGCCCAGATTGGCCTGCAGACTATAGTTGTCGCCGGTTTCTTCCAGCGCCGGCACCAGCAAGGCTTGCTCGTCGAAGCTCTGGTCGAACTGCCCCAGATAGTTGAACGTCACTCGTGCCTGCGGCAGGTCGGCCAATTGGCGGGCCAGTTGCGGGCCGGCCAAGTGACGCAACACGCCGTAGCCGATGCCCTTCTGCGGGATGGCCGCCAACTGCGCCTGCACGTTGATGATCGACGCACCGATGTCCGCGCTGTCGGGAGTGAGCCGGACCGGGAACATGCTGGTGAACCAGCCCAAACTGCGGCTCAGATCGATATTCTCGAACAGGTCCTCGCGGCCGTGCCCTTCCAGCAGAATCAGCGCCGATGGCTGTTCGCTCCAGCGACACAATGCCCGACTCAGGGCCGACAGCAGCAGATCGTTGATCTGCGTGCGATAGACCGCCGGCGCCTGTTTGAGCAATTGCCCGGTGTGCTCGCGGGACAACTTGAGTCGCGCCTGAGCCTGGTGACGCACCTGATTCTTGCCGCGACGGTTGTCGCATGGCAGGTCGATACCCGGCTGATCCAATTGCTCCAGCCAGTAACCCAATTCCTGCTCGGCAATAATCGGCGCCTGCGCCTGCAGGGCTTCGGCAAATGCGCGATAGCTGCTGGTACGGATCGGCAATTGCGGTTCGATGCCGATCACGCAAGCCTCGTAGGCGACCTTCAAGTCGTCGAGCAAAATCCGCCACGACACGGTGTCGACCACCAGATGGTGGATAACCATCAACAGCCGCGCCTGGCCGTCCGGCAAAGCGATGTGCACCACACGCCAAGCCGGTCCATCATCGAGTTTGAGGCTGCGCTGAGTCAGGTTCGCCAAGGCCTCGACCTGCTCGCTGCTCTCGACTTCACGGCGCCACAGCAACGTCTCGCGGCGCTCGGTTGGTGCGGCATAGCGCTGCAACCAGCGCCCGCCTTCCTGACAGAAGCGCAGGCGCAAGGTGTCGTGATGGTTTTCGATCCAGCCCAGCGCCTGTTCCAGGGCATCCAGATCCAGAGTCTGACGCGCACTCAGCAAAAACGACTGGTTGTAGTGATGAGACTCGGCCATGCGTTCGGCAAAAAACCACTCCTGAATCGGCAGCAGATTGAACAACCCTTCACTGGCCACATGGGTGAGGTCCACCGACGGTTGCGCGGTGGCGGCCTTCACCACGTCCTGCTCGACGATGCCAGCAATGGTCTGATAACGCATCAGATCGCGCAGCTTGAGGTCCATCTGCAGGGTCGGGTGGTTCCTGACCCGGGAAATCACTTGCAGACTCAGGATCGAGTCGCCGCCCAGTTCGAAGAAGTTGTCGCTGATACCGACCGGCTCCACCTGCAACACCTGCGACCAGATCTGCGCCAGTAATTCTTCCTGCTGATTGCGCGGGGCGACGTATTCCTCGCTTTTGAATTCCGGCTCGGGCAATGCCTTGCGGTCGAGCTTGCCATTGGGGGTGATCGGGAAGGCACTGAGGCAAACGATCTGCGCCGGCACCATGTATTCCGGCAAGGTGCTGCGCAGACCGGCCTTGAGTTCTTCACCCAGTTGCTGGCCGGCGTCGGTGACCACATAACCGATCAGTTGCTTGCCAGAGACACTGTCCCGGGCGATCACCAACGCGTCGTTGACCTGCGCCAGTTGCCGCAGGCTGGCCTCGACTTCACCGAGCTCGATACGGAACCCGCGCACTTTGACCTGATGGTCGATACGACCGACGTAATCGACCACGCCGTCCTGGCGCAAACGCACCAGATCGCCGGTGCGGTACAGCCGCTCGCCGCTGGCAAACGGATTGGGCACGAAGCGTTCGCAGGTCAGGTCTGGCCGGCCATGATAACCACGGGCAACCCCGTAGCCACCGATGTACAACTCGCCGGCAAAACCTGGCGGCAGCGGATTCAGTTCTTCATCCAGCACATACAGCGAACGCGCACCCACTGCCCGGCCGATCGGCGCATAGGCTGCTTCACACTGTTGGCTCACCGGCACTTTCCACAGCATCGGCGTGACCACGGTTTCCGTCGGCCCGTAGCCGTTGGTGAAGTACTCGGGACGCAGCGCCGCCTTGACCTGTTCGAAAGTCTGGTCCGGCACCGCATCGCCGCCGAAGCAATAGATGCGCACCGGTGGCGGTGCAATTGCGCTGGCGGCGGCGTACTCGGCCAGTTGCTTGAGGTAAGCCGGCGGGAAGCAGGCGATGGTCACGCCGTACTCGTGCAACGCCTGATAGGTCTGCTCCGGAGTCCACAGGCAACCGTCGCGTACCACCAACCGGCCGCCGCTGTACAGCGTACTCAACCAGCGCTCATGAGCACCGTCGAAGGCGAACGACATGAAGTGCAGCTCGCAACTGCGGCTGTCCATTTCATACAGTTTGGCGATGGCCTGACAGTGCATGCTCAGTGGTCCCTGAGTAACCGCCACGCCTTTTGGTCGTCCGGTGGAACCCGAGGTGTAAACCAGATAGGCCAGCCCTTGCTCCAGCACGCGACGCACCGGCGCCTCATCGCCATAGCGGGATTCGTCGAGGTGATCCAGCTCAAGGCGCAACAGGCCCTCGGGCGCCGGCAACGTCGCCCGCAGGCTGCTCTGGGTCAGCAGCAACGCCATACCGGAATCTTCGATCATGTACGCCAGACGCTCTGGCGGGTAATCGATGTCGAGCGGCACATACGCTGCGCCGCTTTTGAGCACAGCGAGGAAGCTGACGACCATTTCCAGTGAGCGCGGCAGTGCCACGCCGATCACTACTTCCGGCCCCGCGCCATGCTCGATCAAGCAATGGGCCAGACGGTTGGCCCGTCGTTCCAGCTCGCCGTAGCTCAGGCTCAGCCCGGCGCATTGCACCGCAATGGCCTCGGGCTGACTCAGTGCGTGTCGGCTGATCAGCTCCGGCAACAGCTGCGATTGGTGCTCCGCCGCCGGTTCGGCGCTCCAGGTTTGCATCGCCTGCCATTGTTCAAGCGACAGACGCTGCAGGTTACCCAGGCGTTCGTAAGGCGCGCGCATCATCGCCTCAAGGGTGTTTTCCAGGGTCAGGCGAATGCCTTCCACCGCCTCGGCACTGAAGTGGCTGCGCAGGTACAGGTATTCAATCGACAGTTCGTCGCCGAGCATCACCGCCAGGTCCATCGGCACGTTCGTCACGTCATGTCCGATGGATTTGCCGAAGCTCAGGCCGGTATCGTTGTCTTCTTGCAGGCGATCATCGATCGGGTAGTTCTCGAACACGATGATGCTGTCGAACAGCGCCTGCCCGCCCAGGCCGGACCAGCGTTGCACGTCTGCCAGCGGAACCTGGGAATGGTCGCGTATATCCAGGTTGTAGGCCTGGATCCGGTTCAGCCAGTCTGCCAGAGGCTGATCCGGTTCCAGCGTCTGAATGATCGGCAAGGTGTTGATGAACAGACCCAGCATGTTGCCGACATTGGGCAAACTCTCGGGACGCCCGGACACCGTGGCACCAAAGGTCACGGTGTTTTTCCCGGTGTAGCGCTGCAACAGCAGCAACCATGCGCCCTGGATCAGCGTGTTCGGCGTAATCCGCAGATCGCGACAGAACTGAAGCAGACGACCGGTCTGTTGCATGTCCCAACGCGAGTAAATGGCGTTGTGGCCGGGTTCATCGGACACATGCCGTGGATGGATGGCCTGGCTCAACGCCGTCGCCTCGTTGACCGGGGCCAGCCGGGCTTTCCAGAACAGCTCCCGGGCGGCTTGGTCCTGGGCTTGCAACCAGGCGATAAAGTCGCGGTAGCGACCATTCTCAGCGCTGATTTCACCCTTGGCGTAGTGCTGGATCACCTCACCAAACAGCCGCGAGCTGCTCCAGCCGTCCATCAGGATATGGTGACTGGTCCAGACCATCTGATACTGATCTTCTGTGCTGCGAATCAACAACACTCGCTGCAGTGGCGCATGGGTCAGCTCGAAGCCTCGCGCACGGTCCTCGGCGGCCCGCGCGGCAATGTCCGCCTCGCTGGCGTCACGATCGCGCCAGTCGAGCACCTGCAAATCGAGCGCCGCCTGACGCTGGACAACTTGCAGCGGTTTGGCCAAGCCATCGTGCCAATGGAAGCTGGTGCGCAGGATGGCCTGACGCTCGATGACCGCCTCCCAGGCCTTGCGAAAACGCTCAACATCCAGACCGCCCACCGGCAAACTGATCTGATTGACGTACAGGCTCGAACCATTGTCCGACAAGGTATGGAACAGCATGCCCTCTTGCATCGGCGACAGCGGATAAATGTCTTCGATCCGGGACGGGGCTATCGGCAAGGCGTCCAGTCGGGCCTGATCCAGCTGCGCCAGCGGGAAGTCCGAAGGCGTGACGCCGTGACTGTCCGATTGGCAGCAATGCTCGATCAGCAGCTCCAGCTCCCGGGCGTACTCCTCGGCCAGGTGTCCGATGGTCGAGGCGTTGAACATCTGCGTGCTGAATGACCAGCCGACACTCAACTCGCCGCCGTACACTTGGCCATTGAGCGTCAGCCAATTCCCCAGCAGCGCATCGTTACTGTGTTCTGCGCCCTTGACCTCATCGACCGGCACAAACAAGGCACCGCTCTGGCTATCGAAGCTACCGTCAAACTGCCCCAGGTAGTTGAAGGTGATACGCGGTGTCGGCAGGGTCCGCAGCGATGCCTGGCAAGCCTCGTCACCCAGATAACGCAGCACACCGTAACCAATGCCACGATCCGGAATCGCGCGCAGTTGCTCCTTGATTTGCTTGATCGAGCCGGCGAGCTCCTGAGTCGGGGTCAATTTGACCGGGAACAGGCTGGTGAACCAGCCGACTGTGCGGGTCAGATCGAGTCCGTCGAACAAATCTTCACGACCATGGCCTTCGAGCTGAATCAGCACCGACGACTGTTCGCTCCAGCGGGCGATCACCCGTGCCAGCGCCGTCAGCAACAGATCGTTGACCTGTGTGCGGTAAGCCGCCGGGGTTTGTTGCAGCAGTCGTCGGGTCAAGGTTGCGTTCAGGCGACTGTAAAGCGTCAAGGCATGGCGGCTTTGCAGGCTGCCCTGAGGGTTATCTTGCGGTAGCGGCGCGCCGTCCGAGCGCTGCGCCTGCCAGTAAGGCAGTTGCCCAAGCAGCGATTCACTGCGGGCGTGACGTTCTAATTGCTCCGCCCAATGCTTGAAGGACGTGGTCTTGGCCGCCAATGCCAACGATTCGCCGGCCAGTAACTGACGGTAGCTGCCCTGCAAGTCCTCCAGCAGAATCCGCCAAGACACACCGTCGACCACCAAGTGATGAACGATCAACAACAAGCGCTGTTCGCCCTCAGGCAAATCGAACAACACCGCGCGCAACAACGGGCCTTGTTGCAGATCCAGACTGCGCTGGGCTTGTTCGGCGACGCGTTCCAGGTGGGCGGCATCGCTGACCGTTTCCTGCCACAACGGTGACAGGCGCTGTTGTTCCACGTTTCGATAGCTCGCCGACCAGCTGCATGGCGTTTGTGTAAAGCCCAGGCGCAGGCCGTCGTGATGATCGATCAGCGCGTGCAAGGCCTGTTCAAGCGTCTCGGCCACCAGAGGGTTTAACGGTTTGAGCAGCACCGACTGATTCCAGTGATGGCGTTGCGGCAAGGGCTGTTCGAAGAACCATTGCTGAATTGGCAGCAATGGTGTCTCACCTGTCACCGGGCCTTGATCGATTGGCGTCAGGGCTTTGCCAAGCTGCGCGACAGTGGCCAGCCCCTGGACGGTCTGCTGCTGGAACAGATCCTTGGGTGTAAAGCTGATTCCCTGCTGACGCGCCCGGCTCACCACCTGAATGGAGATGATCGAATCGCCGCCCAGGGTGAAGAAGTTGTCAGTCAAGCCGACCCGTTCGAGTTTCAGAATGTCCTGCCAGATCCCGGCAATCTGCTGTTCCAGCGCGGTGCGCGGGGCCACATAATCGCGCTGCGACTGACTGGCATCGGGTGCCGGCAGCGCGTTTCGATCGAGTTTGCCATTCGGCGTCAACGGCAGTTGTTCAAGGAACAACCACTGCGCAGGCACCATGTAGTCCGGCAGATGCGCCTTGAGGGCGGTCTGTAGCGCTCCACTCAAGTCGTCCTGTTCTTTGAGACTGAGGCCGCTATCACTTGGCACCACATACGCCACCAGTTGCTGACCACTGTGGCCATCCACCGCCAACACCACACCGTCACGCACGCTGTTATGGGCAAGTAACCGCGCTTCTATTTCGCCCAGTTCGATGCGGAACCCGCGCACCTTCACCTGATGGTCGATGCGCCCGACATATTCGATACGGCCGTCGTCAGTGAAGCGGGTCAGGTCGCCGGTGCGATACATGCGCTCGCCGGTTTTCGACAGCGGGTTCGGCACGAAACGTTCGGCGGTCAGACCCGGGCGGAACAGATAGCCACGGGTGATGCCGTCGCCGGCCAGATACAGCTCGGCCGCCACTCCAATCGGCGCTGGCTGCAATTGGCCGTCGAGCATATACGCCGTGGTGTTGACCAGCGGCCGGCCAATGTTCGCTTGGCCACCGAGTTCACGGCGGGTGCAGGTCGAATACGTGGTGTCTTCCGACGGGCCGTACAGGTCGTAGACGTGCGCCACTGCCGTCTCGCGGTAGAGCGTGTCGACCAGACTTTGCTTCAGTGGCTCACCCGCCAGGTTGATGATGCGCACGCCCGGCGGGATTTGCCCGATGCGTTGCAGTGCGGCAATCGCCGACGGCACGGTGTTGATCAGGCGTACCTGATCACGCTCCGGCAAGTCCGGTAGCTCCAGCGCATTACGCGCCATGACAATCGAACCGCCACGCGCGAGGGTGACGAAAATCTCCCACACCGACAGGTCGAAACACACCGACGTCGAGGCCAGTACACCTTGCAGATCGTCTTCGCTGTAGACATCGGCGGACCAGTGAATCAGCGCCTGCACATTGCGATGAGCGATGGCCACGCCTTTCGGTTTGCCGGTCGAACCGGAGGTGTAGATCACGTACGCCAGATTGGCGGAGTCGCCCTGCGCTGGCAGATTGTCCGAAGACAACTCGGCAAACGCCTGACCGCCCGCCTCGACCAGTACCACTTCGGCTTCGGTCTGCGGCAATTGCGCCAGCAGCGACTGTTGCGTCAGCAGGACTTTTGCCTGGCTGTCTTCGAGCATGTAGGCCACGCGATCAGCCGGATAATCCGGGTCCAGCGGCACATAGGTGCCACCGGCCTTGAGCACCGCCATCAAGGCGATTACCAGCTCCGCCGAACGCGGCATCGCCACGCCCACGCGGATTTCGGGGCCGACCCCGAGCACCTGCAGATGACGGGCCAACTGGTTAGCGCGCTGGTTGAGTTCGGCGTAGCTCAGGCCCACGCCGGCGTGACTCAGGGCCTGTGCGTGCGGATGCATTTGCACGCGGGCTTCGAAGCTTTGCGGGATCAGACGTTCAGCCGGATACGTGGCGTGATTGTCGTTCCACTGCGCCAGTGTCTGGCGTTCAGCGACCGACAGCAGGCCGATCTCGCCCAACAGCCGTTGCGGCGCCTCAAGGAACTGACGCAGCACTTCTTGCATATGCGCCGCCAGCCCCTGCACGCTGCGTTCGGCAAAGTGTTCGGTGAGGTAATTGAAGTCCAGATTCAACACGTCGCTGGCCCCGGCGATCAGGGTCAGACCGTAGTTGGTTTGCTCGCGGTGCTCTAAACCTGCGAAACGCAGGCCACCGGGGTTGGCTTCCAGCGCTTCGGACACCGGGTAGTTTTCAAACACCAGCAAGGTGTCGAACAGCGCCTCGCCACTCAACTGAGCCAGACGCTGGATGTCCTGCAACGGCGTCTGCTCGAAGTCACGCAGCAACAGGTTCTTGTCCTGTACGCTGCGCACCCAGTCGCCGACGCTGACCGTGGCCTGCGGGCTGGCGATCACCGGCAAGGTATTGATGAAAAGACCCAGTTGCTGCTCGATGCCCGGCAGATCCACCGGGCGCCCGGACACGGTTGCGCCAAACGCTACGGTGGCCTGGCCGGTGTAGCGTTGCAGCACCAGCAACCACGCCGCTTGCACCAGGCTGTTGAGGGTCACTTGCTGCTGACGGGAGAAACTGTTCAGGCGCTGAGTAAAGACTTCGTCGAAATGCAGACGATGCATTTGCTTGCCCGGCCCCGGCACGGTACGCCCATGGCAGGCCGAGGCCAAACGGGTCGGCTCGTCCAGTTCAGCCAGTTGCCCGCGCCAGAAATCCTCTGCGCCGGCCTTGTCCTGACCTTGCAGCCAGACCAGGAAGTCGCGGTAACGACCCTGTGCACTCGGCACCGGGTGACCGGCGTAATCCTGCAATACCTCGCCGAACATCCGCGAGTTGCTCCAGCCGTCCATGAGGATGTGGTGGCAGGTGAAAATCAGACGATGACGGTCATCGGCAGTACGTAGCAGGCACAGGCGCAACAGAGGCGGGTTCTGCAGATCGAAACCGCGCTCACGGTCGGCCTGCGCCCGCGCTTCGAGCACGGCCGGCAGATCCGTCACACCGCGCACATCGACTTCCGGCATTTCCAGAGTCAACTGCCGGTTGATCACTTGCAGCGGCGCATCGAGGCCGTCGCGGCCCCAGATGAAACCGGCGCGCAGCACTTCATGGCGATCCACTACGCGCTGCCAGGCTTGCTGGAAGCGCGCCACGTCGAGGCCGTCGATATCCAGCAGCATCTGATAGACATAGGCGCTGGCATCGGCGTCGTACAGGCTGTGGAACAGAATGCCCTGCTGCATTGGCGCCAGCGGATAAATGTCCTCGATGCGCTGGGCAGCGATCGGCAGGCTGTCCAGATGCGCTTGGGACAACCCCGCCAGTGGCACGTCGGACGGCGTCAAACCACCGCTCGGGTGGCTAAGGCAATGGTCGATCAACTCGCCCAGCGCCACTTCATACGCGCGGGCCAGCGCGTTGATGGTTGCCTCTTCAAAGACATCGCTGCTGTAGGTCCAGGTCAGGCTCAGTTGGCCCTGATAGACCCGACCGTCGATGGTGAGCCAGTTGGCCATCGGCGCGTTTTCGTCCTGGCCGGCGCCCTTGTCTTCGGTGGCCGGCACCCACAGGGCGTCGACGTCGAAGTTGTTGTCGAACTGGCCGAGGTAGTTGAACGTCACCTTCGGTTGCGCCAATGGGTTCAGGGAAGCTTGCGCCTCGGGGCTGCCCAAGTGACGGAGCAAGCCATAGCCGATGCCTTTATTGGGGATCGCGCGCAGTTGCTCCTTGATGCCCTTGATCGACGCTTCGAGATTGACCTCGGGGCTCAGGCGCACCGGGAACATGCTGGTGAACCAACCCACCGTGCGGCTCAGGTCGACGTCGTCGAACAGGTCTTCACGACCGTGACCCTCAAGCTGCACCAGTGCGCTGTCGGTGTGGGTCCACTGGCACAAGACCCGGGCGAGCGCGGTCAGCAACAAGTCGTTGACCTGGGTGCGATAAACCGCTGGCGCCTGCTGCAGCAACTGACGGGTGCGTTCGGCGTCCAGACGCGTATCGACACTGCGTTCGAAACGGTTGCTCAACTGGCCCTGCGGGTTGTCCAGCGGCAGTTCGACCGACACATCGCGCAGCTGCCCGCGCCAGTAATCCAGTTCGCCTTCCAGTTCAGCGCTGCGGGCATGCTCCTGCAGACGCTTGCCCCACTCCTTGAACGCGCTGGTCTTGGCCGGCAGACGCACGGCTTGCTGGGTGCTCAGTTGTTGATACGCGGTTTGCAGATCTTCCAGCAGGATCCGCCACGACACACCATCGACCACCAGGTGATGGATCACCAGCAGCAAGCGCTGGCTGGCGTCCGGCAAATCGACCAGTGCCGCGCGAATCAGCGGGCCATCGAGCAAATCGAGGCTGCGTTGCAAGTCCAGGCACAAGGCCGGCAATGCCGCGCTGTCGTCCAGCGTAAAGGTGCGCAGCAACGCTTGCGCTTGCTCCGCAGGCGCATGGCTCTGTTGCCAGCCATCGCTGGATTGGCGATAACGCAGGCGCAGGGCGTCATGGTGCCGCTGCAGATGCTGCAACGCCTGCGCAAGCGGTGCCGCTTGCAGCGCGGTGGCCGGGGTCAGCAGGATCGACTGGTTCCAGTGATGCCGCACCGGGATGTCGCTGTTGAAGAAGTAATGCTGGATCGGCGTCAGGACCGCGTCGCCCAGTACCTCGCCCTGCTGGGTCTGCACCGCATCGCTTTGTTGCGCGACGGTGGCCAGACGCTGCACGGTCTGGTGCTGGAAAATGTCCTTGGGGGTGAAGCGAATGCCCGCCTGACGGGCGCGGCTGACCACCTGAATCGAAATGATCGAGTCGCCGCCCAGCTCAAAGAAGTTGTCGTTGAGGCCGACCCGCTCGACCTTCAACACGTCCTGCCAGATCTCGGCCAGACGCTGTTCGAGTTCGTTGCGCGGTGCCGCGTACGCTTCCTGCACCTGGGCGACGTCGGGCTGTGGCAGTTGCTTGCGATCGAGTTTGCCATTGGCCGTCAGCGGCAGACGTTCAAGGAACGCCCAACTGACCGGAACCATGTAATCCGGCAGGGATTGGCGCAGGTGAACCTTGATCGATTCGCGCAGCGCGCCCTGCCCTTCGGCGTCCAGCGTCTCGTTGGCGACAATCCAGGTCGCCAGTTGCTGACCGCTGAGGCCATCGACCGCCAGCACCACCGCCTCGCGCACTTCGGGGTGCTTGAGCAGTTGCGCTTCGATTTCCCCGAGTTCGATACGAAAGCCGCGAATCTTCACCTGATGGTCGATACGGCCGATGTATTCGATCACACCGTCGCCGCGCAACCGCGCGAGGTCACCGGTGCGATACAGACGCTCACCCGCCTGCGGATTGAACGGATCCGGCACGAACCGCGTAGCAGTCATTCCCGCCTGGTTCAGGTAACCACGGGCCAGACCGGCGCCGGCAATGTACAACTCGCCGATGCAGCCTTGCGGCACCAGGTTCAGCGAGTTGTCGAGCAAGTACCACGACAGGTCGACAATCGGTTCGCCGATCGGGCTGCTGTGGCTATGCTGCAAGTCGGCCAGCGACAACGGCCGGTAAGTCACGTGCACGGTGGTTTCGGTGATGCCGTACATGTTGACCAGCGTGGGGGCACAGTCGCCAAAACGCTCGAACCACGGACGCAGGCTCTGCACTTCCAGCGCCTCGCCACCGAACACCACATAACGCAGCGCGTTATCGCGTGTCGACTCGCTGGCCACCTGCATCAACGGCTTGAACGCCGACGGCGTCTGGTTCAGGACGGTGACATTTTCGTCGCACAGCAGAGTGTAGAAATCCTCCGGGGAGCGGCTGACGTCGTGGGGCACCACCACCAGTTTGCCGCCATAGAGCAGCGCACCGAAGATCTCCCACACCGAGAAATCGAAGGCGTAGGAATGGAACAGTGTCCAGCTGTCCTGTGGACCGAAATCGAACCAGTGTTCGGTGGCGCTGAACAGGCGCATGACGTTGCTGTGCGGCAGCAGCGCGCCCTTCGGTTTGCCGGTGGAGCCGGAGGTGTAAATGACGTAGGCCAGATTGTCCGGCGTAGTCAGGCACACCGGGTTGGTGTCGTTGCCATGTTCTGGCGTTTGATTCAGATCGAGGCACGCCAGCCCCTGCGGAACCGGCAATTGCGCCAGCAGATGCTCTTGGGTCAGCAGCAACTCGATGCCGCTGTCTTCGATCATGTGGCTCAGGCGATCATCCGGGTAACCCGGGTCCAGCGGCACATAGGCGCCTCCGGCCTTGAGCACCGCGAGGATGGCGACGATCATGTCCAGCGAACGCTCAACGGCGACACCGACGCGTACGTCCGGGCCGACGCCACGCTCGATCAGCACATGCGCCCACTGGTTGGCGCGGCGATTGAGTTCTGCGTAGGTCAGGCGTTGCCCGTCGCAGGTTACGGCCACCGCATCGGGATGACGTTCGGCCTGGGCTTCGATGGTTTGGTGAATGCATTGCTCGACCGTTTGCTCGACCAACGCCGGGTTCCACTGTGCGAGCAATTGTTGCTGCTGGCTGCCATCGAGCATCGGCAACTGGCCGATGCGCTGCGTCGGCTCGGCGACGATGGCCTGCAACAGTGCGGTCCAGTGTTGCGCCAGACGCTCGATGGTTGCCGCGTCGAACAGATCGGTGGCGTACTTGAGCACGGCTTCGATGCCATGCGCCTGTTCGGTGGTGTTGAGGGTCAGGTCGAATTGCGCGGTCTGGCTCTGCCATTCCAGTGGCTCAATGCTCAGGCCGTTCAGACGCGTCTCGACGCTCGCGCGGCGTTCGGCCTGGTGGTTGAACATCACCTGGAACAAAGGACTGTGGCTCAAGCTGCGGCCCGGCTCCAGCGCTTCGACCAGTTGCTCGAACGGCAAGTCCTGATGGGCTTGCGCTTGCTGCGCGGTTTGCTTGACCTGACGCAGCAGATCGACAAACGGCAGTTGCCCGTCGATGTCGGCCTTGAGCACCTGAGTGTTGACGAAGAAGCCGATCAGACGCTCGATTTCCACCCGCCCACGGTTGGCCACTGGCACACCGACACGAATGTCGGGCTGCCCGCTGTAACGGTGCAACAAAGCCTGGAACGAGGCCAGCAGCAAGACGAACAGCGTGACGTTTTCCTTGCGCGCAAAGGCCTTGAGCGCGTTGCTCAGCGTCGGGTCGAGAATCAGGTTATGGCTGGCGCCGGCGAAGCTTTGCTCGATGGAGCGCGGGCGATCCATCGGCAGTTCCAGCACCGGTTGCTCGCCGCCCAGCTTCTCCTGCCAGTACGCCAGTTGCCGCTCCTGCTCCCCGGCCTCCATCCACTGCCGCTGCCACAAGGCGTAGTCGGCGTATTGAATCGGCAAGGCCGGCAGACCGGCGTCGTGACCGAGATTGAAGCCAGCGTAAAGCTGCACCAGCTCTTCGATCATCACTTGCAGCGACCAGCCATCGGACACGATGTGGTGCAGGGTCAGCACCAGTACATGATCATGCGGGGTGACTTGCAGCAAGGCCGCGCGCAACAGCGGGCCGTGCTCCAGGTCGAAAGTTTTCTGGCTCTGGGTCTGCACGAACGCCTGAATTGAAGCCTCAGGGTCGTTCGCCAGCGCAGCGCTCAGTTGATGGATCTCCAGTGCAAAGGGTCCTGCGGGCAGGACCACTTGCAAGGGTTGCCCGGTTTCCTGAGTGAACACCGTGCGCAGGGTTTCGTGTCGTTCGATCAGCGCCTGGACGCTGCGCTCCAGCGCAGTCACATCCAGCGGCCCCTGCAAACGCAGGGCCGTCGGAATGTTGTAGGCCGCGCTGTGCGGCGCCCACTGCCAGAGAAACCACTGGCGTTGCTGAGCGTAGGATAGCAACAGCGGCTCTTCAGCCGTGCGCTTGAAAACCGGGGCAATGTCAAAGAGGTTGACGCCTTTCTGCTTGAGCAGAACCGCCAGAGCCTTTCTTTGCTTAGCCGAAAGTTGTCCTACCGACTCGATTAACTCTTGCACGCGTTTTTCCCTCTCAAGAAATCAGTTTTTCCAGATCATCGAGGGATAGACGTTTGAGGGCCTCCAGGGATTTAGCCAATTCATCCTGAACGGGCGACATTTCGACGCGCAAGGCCTCGATCCGCGCGCAGAACGCCTTGAGGGTGTCGGTTTCGAACAGCTCTTTGAGCGGCACCTTGTCGCCCAGACGTTCCTTGATCCGGGTCACCACCAGCGTGGCCAGCAACGAGTGGCCGCCGAGCTGGAAGAAGTTGTCGGCCAGGCCCACCTGTTCGACCTCCAGCACCTCTTGCCAGACCGTCGCCACCTCCCACTGCAAATCGGTCTGCGGCGCCTGATAGTGCTGCTGTGTCGGGCTGTCGCCCAACGCCATCAAGGCCTTGCGATCCAGCTTGCCGTTCGGGGTCAGCGGGATGGCTTCGATCAGGTGCAAGTGTCCCGGCACCATGTACGCCGGCAAGCGACTGGCCAGCGCGTTGCGCAAGCGTTCCGTCAATGCGTGCTGATCCGTCACCGCCTGCGCCGCCACGACGTAGGCATGCAGGTGTTTGCCGGCGGCACCGTCCTGAGCGAGCACCACCGCTTCGCGGATTTCGTCCTGCTCCAACAGCCGCGCTTCGATTTCGCTGAGTTCGATACGGAAGCCGCGAATCTTCACCTGATGGTCGGCCCGGCCGATGTACTCGATGTTGTCATCACTGCCCTGGCGCACCAGGTCGCCGGTGCGGTAGAGCCGTTCGCCGTTGCTGGCGTACGGGTTCGGCACAAAACGTTCGGCGGTCAGTGCCGCGCGCATCAGATAACCACGGGTCACCCCGGCACCGCCCAGATACAGCTCGGCGGCCACGCCGTTCGGCAGCACCTGCAACTGGCTGTCGAGCAGATAAGCCACGGTGTTTTCCAGCGGCCGACCGATGTTGGCCTGCCCTTGCGCGGTACGCAGGGTGAAGGTCGAGTAAGTGGTGTCCTCTGACGGCCCGTAGAGGTCGTAGACCTGCTTGACCGATGTGCTTGCGTACAAACTGTCCACCAGATTTTGCTTGAGCGGTTCGCCAGCCAGATTGATCGTGGTGACCGAATCTGGAATCTGCCCGGCGCGTTGCAATGCGGCAATTGCCGAAGGCACTGTGTTGATCAACGTGACCTGCTCGCGGGCCGGCAAATCGGCCAGCGCCAGCGCGTTGTCCGCCAGCACCAGGCAACCACCGCAAGCGAGGGTGACGAAGATCTCCCAGACCGACAGGTCAAAGCAGATCGACGTCGAGGCCAGCACGCCGCGCAGCTGCTCCTCGCAATAGACCCCGGCCGACCACTGAATCAGAGCCGAGAGGTTGCCATGGGTGATGGCCACGCCTTTCGGTTTGCCGGTGGAACCGGAGGTGTAGATGACGTACGCCAGATTCTGCGCCGACACTTTCGCCAGCGGAGCCGTGGACGGGAATTCGCTCAGCTCGCCCTCTTCCACCAGCAGCACCTGTGCGCTCAGCGCTGCGGGCAACATCGCCTGCGCCGCCGGCTCGGTGAGCAGCACCGCGGCGCGGCTGTCATCGAGCATATGCAGCAAACGTTCCTGTGGATAATCCGGGTCTAGCGGCACATAAGCGCCGCCGGCCTTGAGAATTGCCAACAGGGCCACGAGCATGTCCGGTGTGCGTCGCATGCACACACCCACGCGCACCTCTGGCCCGACCCCCAGCGTTTGCAGCTTGTGCGCCAAACGATTGGCCCGGACATCGAGTCCTTGGTAATCGATCCGTTGCTCGGCGAACACAATGGCGTGCGCCTGCGGTTGCCGCTGCACTTGTGCGGCGATGTGTTGCAGCACGCTGCGTGAATCCAGCGCCTTGACATCGGCCCGCCCCCAATCGATCGCGTATTGACGCTCGGGCTCTGCGAGCAATTGCAGGGTTCCCAACGGTTGAGTGGCATCAGCCAGGAACTGCGCCAACAGACTCTCAAGCTGTGCACTCAATGCAACGACTGTCGTCGCCGCGAAACTGGCCTGATCGTAACTGACCCCCAGACTCAGCTCGCGACCGGTGACCGCTACCAGCGTCAACGGGTAGTTGGTCTGCTCCTGACGGCGAATCGCCGAGAACGTCAGGCCGGTGGCCGGACCTTGTTGCAGGGCTTCGGCCATCGGGTAGTTCTCGAACACCAGAATGCTGTCGAACAACGCCCCATTACCCGCTCCCGCCCAACGCTGGATATCGTAGAGCGGCGTGTGTTCGTGCTCGCGCAGCGCCAGATTGAGGCTCTGCACCTGTTGCAGCCACTGGCTGACAACGATGTCGGCGGACGGCGCTGCCACCACCGGCAAGGTATTGATGAACAGACCGATCTGCTGCTCGACGCCCGGCAAGTCGGTCGGACGCCCGGCCACGGTCGCGCCGAACGCGACGTTGTCCTGACCGGTATAGCGCTGCAACAGCACCAGCCACGCCGCTTGCACCAGAGTGTTGAGGGTGACTTTCTGCTCGCGGGCGAAACGGTTCAAATCAGCCGTCAGTTGCTCACTGAACACATGCTCGTGATCGGCGTAACCACTGGCACTGCGCTGCCCGCCAGACACGGCATTGGCCAGACGCGTCGGCTCTTCAAGGTCAGCCAGGGCCGCCGTCCAGAAATCGCGGCTGGCTTGCTGATCGCGCTGGCCGAGCCATTCAATGTAGTCGCGATAGCGTCCCTGCCCGACCGCCGGGGTCATGCCGGCATAACGCTGCAGCACTTCACCGAACAACTGCGAGGTACTCCAACCGTCCATGAGGATGTGGTGGCAGGTGTAGATCAAGTGATGCGTCGAGTCGTCCGTGCGCACCAGCGTCACCCGCAACAGCGGCGCGGCGGTCAGGTCGAAACCACTGGCCAGATCGTCGCTGGCCAGTTGATCCAGCGCCGTACCGAGGTCATCGCGACCACGCCAGTCCTGCAAGCGCCATGGCATCTGCGCACTCTGGCGAACCACTTGCACCGCAGCGGCGGCATCTTGCGGCCAGACGAAAGCCGTGCGCAGGATTTCGTGGGCGTCGACGGTTTGCTGCCAGGCCTGACGGAAACGCTCGGTGTCCAGATTCCGTACATCGACACGCAGTTGGTTGGTGTAGGCCGGGCTGTCCGGATCGTTGACGCTGTGGAACAGAATGCCCTGCTGCATCGGCGACAACGGGTAGAGGTCGACGATGTCGCGGGCCGGGATCGGCAGTGCCGACAGCTGTGCCTGGGTCAGGCTCGCCAGACTGAAGTCCGACGGTGTTACACCGGCCTCACCACTGTCGCAGCAATGCTCGATCAAACGCTCCAGCTCACGACGATAGGCCTCGGCCAGGGCTTCGATGGTTTCGGCACGGTACATGCCCGTACCGAAAGTCCAGGTCAGTTCCAGCTCACCGCCATAGACCTGACCGTCGATGCTCAGCCAGTTGCCCAGCGGCGCCGCGACGTCCTGATTGGCCCCGGTGCTTTCACCTGCCGGAATAAACAAGGCGCCTGCGTCGGCATTGAACGCGCCGTCGAACTGGCCCAGATAGTTGAACGTCACCCGTGGCTGAGCCAGCCCCTGCAACTCGGAGGATCGGGTCAAATAGCGCAGCACGCCGTAACCGATGCCTTTGCCCGGCACCGCACGCAATTGCTCCTTGATCGCGCAAAGAGATGCGCCCGGCTGCGCTTGGGGGGTCAGACATACCGGGAACAGGCTGCTGAACCAACCGACCGTGCGACTCAGATCGACTTCATCGAACAAGTCTTCGCGACCGTGCCCTTCAAGTTGCACCAATATCGAAGGCTGCTCACTCCAGTCGCACAACACCCGCGCCAGCGCGGTCAGCAGCAGGTCGTTGATTTGTGTGCGATAGGCAGCAGGGGCGACTTTGAGCAGCTTGTGAGTCAGCGCCTGGCTCAGGCGCGAACTGGCCCGGGCCGCTTGCCCACGGGTCTGACGCTCTTGCGGGAAATCCTGCGGCAGTTGCGCGTCACCCGCCTCCAGGGTTGTGCGCCAGTATTCGCTCTCAGCAACCAGCGCCTCGCACTGCGCATAACGCTGCAGGTGTTCAGCCCAGCTGTGCAGCGAAGTGCTTTTGCCCGGCAAGACCATCGCGGTACCGGTGGCGAGCGCGGTATAAGCGTGCTGCAGATCTTCCAGCAGAATGCGCCACGACACGCCATCCACCACAAGGTGATGGATGACCAGCAACAAACGTTGCTCGGCGTCCGGCAGGTTCACCAGCACGGCGCGCAGCAAACGCCCCTGTTGCAGATCCAGACTCCGCTGGGCCTCATCGGCAAGGGCCGGAAACGATGCCAGACTGTCCAGTTCGCGCACCCACAACAACTGCGGGTCACGCTGGGTCTGCGGCAGTACCTGCCACGTATCGCCCGACGCCTGGAAATTCAGCGCCAGCGCGTCATGCTGTTCAACCAGCGCCGTCAGCGCGGTGCGCAGGTGATTGGCGTTAAGAGTGGTAGTCGGCTGCAACATCACTGACTGGTTCCAGTGCTGACGCCGGGCAATCTCGGTCTCGAAGAACCGCGCCTGAATCGGCAGCAATGGCAGCGGCCCACGCGCCGGCTGCGCGCTGGCAACCGCTGGTTTGGCTTCGATCAGTTTTGCGACGGCGGCCAATTGGCCGACCGTCTGTTTTTCGAACAGTTGCTTGGGGCTCAACTTGATGCCTTGGCGCTTGGCCCGAGCAATGATTTGCAGACTGAGGATGGAATCACCGCCCAGTTCGAAAAAGTTATCGGTGCTGCCGACGCGCTCAAGCTTCAGCACATCAGCCCAGATCGCCGCCAGCTTCTCTTCGATCTCACCCACCGGCGCGACGAAATGCTGAGTGACCACCCCCGGCACCGGTAAGGCACGTTTGTCGAGTTTGCCGTTGGCCGTCAGCGGCAGTTGCTCCAGCAGGACGATCTGCGCCGGCACCATGTAATCGGGCAAACACGCTTGCAGTTGCTCGCGCAGCGTCTGCGCCTGCAATGTCAGACTCGCCGCCGGCACGCACCACGCCACCAGTTGCAGTCGCGCCGGATCGTCATCCAGTGGCAGCGCCAGCACCGCCGCCTCACTGACACCCTCGAGCCCGAGCAGCACCCGCGCGACCTCCGCCGGCTCCACGCGATAACCGCGCACCTTGACCTGATCGTCGGCGCGGCCGATGAATTCCATCGATTGCTGACGATTGCGACGTACGCGGTCACCGCTGCGGTAAACCCTTGCACCCGGCGCGCCGAACGGATCCGGGAGGAAACGCTCTGCGGTCAGCCCCGGCTGGTTCAGATAACCCAGCGCCACGCTGTCACCACCGATGTACAGCTCGCCGGCTACCTGATCGGCAACGTTGTTCAGTACGTCGTCGAGCACATAAACGTGAGCACCGGCCAATGCGCTACCGACCGGTACGCTGCGCGTCAGGGTCAGATCACCGACTTCATGGGCCAACACGCCCACCGTGGTTTCGCTCGGTCCATAGTGGTTGATGACGCGGCAGCCCGGTTTAAGCTGACGCACGCGCTCCACCAGTGCCGGCGCACACGCCTCACCGCCGACGATCAGCGCGTGTTCCGGCAGTACGTCGGCAGCCCGTGAGGCCTGCAACAAAGCGGTCAGATGGCCCGGAACGATTTTCAGCATGCCCACTTGATGCGCGGCCATGTACTCGGCAAAGCGATCCGGATCGAAGCCCAGTTCCTCCGGCAATACATGCAGCAGCCGCCCGGAGCACAGCGCCCCGAACAGCACGGTAAAACCGAGGTCCGCCGCGATGGTGGAGACGAGCGCCATGCTGGCGTCCGGTGCCGGCGCCAGACGCTCCAGCACACCGCGCACATAGCTGGCCAGCGCACCGTGGCTGACCAGTACACCTTTGGGTTGTCCGGTGGAACCGGAGGTGTGGATGACGTACGCCGGCGATTGAGCGCACAACGTCACGGCTGGACAGGTGCCCGCCGCCATTGACTGCCACTGCTGCGGTGTAAACGCGATGCCCTGACAGCCGTCAACCGCCAGCCCGCAAACACGTGCATCGCCTTCGGCGCATAACAGTACCCGCGCGTTGGCAGCGCCGAGCATCTGCTGCAAGCGTGCGTCCGGCGCCTTGACGTCCAGCGGCATGTACACCGCGCCAGCCTTGAAGATCGCCAGCACACAGGTCAGCCAATCCAGCGAACGCTCCATCAGCACTGCCACCGGTTGGCCGTCGCGCACGTCTTGGGCGCGTAAATGATGGGCCAGGCGATTGGCCGCCTGATCCAGCGTCCGATAACTCAAGACTTGATTCAAATCGCGGGCAGCCGCCGCTTCAGGCTGGCGGGCGACTTCACGATCCCAGTGCTGCAACACCGACAGTGCCGGCTCGGCAACTGCTGGCAGTGCCACAGGTGAGATCAGCGCGACGCTGTGCAGCGGCGCTTGCGGCGCTTTCAGCAATTCACTGAACAGACCGAGCAAGGCCGGCACGAAACCGGCAACAGTCTGCGCGCGATAGAGGTCGCTGGCATAAGTCATCTGACCGTGAATCAGCGTGCCGTCGTCGGTGATGTCCAGCGCTAGATCGAAGTGGGTGCCATCCTTGTCCAGCGGATATTCCGCCACGCTCAATCCGGGCAGGGCCATCGCACGTTGCTTCTGCATGCCGACGTTCTGGTTGAACTTGACCTGAAACAGCGGGTTATGGCCCAGGGTTCGCTCTGCGACCAACTCGTCCACCAGTTGCTCGAACGGCAGTTCCTGATGCGCCTGGGCGCCGAACGATGCTTCACGCACCCGCGCCAGTAGATCCGTGAAACTGCCGCGCTCATCCACCTCACAACGCAGCACCTGAGTGTTGACGAAGAAGCCGATCAGCCCTTCGACTTCGGCACGTCCACGGTTGGCATTCGGCACACCGACACGAATGTCGCGCTGCCCGGCGTGTCGCGACACAAACAGCGAAAAACCCGCCAGCACCAGCATGAACAGACTGATGCCCTGACTGCGGGCAAACGCGTTGAGTTGCCGCGACAGGTCCGCACCAAAGTCAAAGCTCAGAGTCTGGCCTTCGAAGCTCTGGGTCAGTGGCCGGGCGAAGTCCGGCGCCACTTCCAGTAGCGGATGCTCCTCGCCCAGCTGCTGGCGCCAGTAATCGAGTTGGCGCTCGCCCTCGCCGGCTTCCAGCCAGCGCCGCTGCCAGATCGCATAGTCGGCGTATTGCAACGCCAGTGCCGGCAATTGCGGCTCGCGCTCCAGGCTGAACGCCTGATAGCACTGCACGAACTCCTTGACCATCACGTCCATCGACCAACCGTCGGAGACGATGTGGTGCATGCTCACCACGAGCACGAACTCTTCGGCAGCCAAGGCAAACAGACTGGCTCGAAGCAACGGCCCGTGGCGCAAATCGAACGGCCGCGCCGTGACGGTTTGCACCTGTTGCGCCAAGGCCGGCTCGCGCTCAGAAGCAGGCAGCGCCGTGAGGTCGATGCGTTCCAGCGCAATCGGTTGTTGATCCAGAATTACCTGATGCGGTTGATCGCCGTCGGTCTGGAACACCGTGCGCAGCACTTCATGGCGCGCCACCAGAAAATCGAAGGAGCGTTGCAGCGCCGCTTCGTCCAGACGCCCGTTCAGACGCAGGCCGGCCGCCATGTTGTACGCGGCGCTTTGTGGTTCCAGCTGCCAGAGAAACAACAAGCGCTGCTGCGCGAACGACAACGGAATCGGCGTGACTTCGTGACGGCTGACTGGCAGTGGCAACAGGCTGAAATCCTTGCCGTCCTCACGCAGTTTGGCCAGAAACAGACGACGCTGCTCCAGCGGCAAGCCGACGAACCTTTTCGCGATGCGCTCCGCCATAGTGCCGCTCATACTTCTTCTCCTTCCAAAGCATTCATGAACTGATCCATGTCGGACCAGTCGTCGTCCGTTGCACTGTCAGCCAGGTGCGCCAGCACCGCCGCCAGATCAGCCAGCAACGGTTTTTCGAACAGGCTGCGTAGCGGCAACACCACGCCCGATTGACTTTTGATACGCGCAATCACTTGTGCGGCCAGCAGCGAGTGGCCGCCCAGCTCAAAGAAGTGATCATCCAGACCGACCCGCGACACTTGCAGGACCTCTGCCCAGATCTGCGCCAGTTGCTGTTCGGTGTCCGTTTGCGGTGCGCGATAGTCGCCTTGCAGTTGGCTCGGATCCGGTGCCGGCAACGCCTTGCGGTCGAGCTTGCCGCTTGGCGTCAGCGGCAGATTCGGCAACAACAGCAAGTGCCCCGGCACCATGTAGTCCGGCAGATGGGCTTGCAGCGCGGCGCGTATTTGCTGGCGGAACGCCGACTGAGTGGCGGCGCTTTCCAGCACGGCCTGATCGCAGACCACGTACGCCACCAGTTGCTGGCCACCGCTGAGCGGCACTGCCAGCACCACCGCTTCGCGAACCCCTGAGCACTGCTGCAGGCGCGATTCGATTTCGCCCAGTTCGATGCGGAAACCGCGAATCTTCACTTGATGATCGACCCGGCCGACGTACTCCAGCGCACCATCGGCACGCAGTCGCGCACGGTCACCGGTGCGATACAGGCGTTGGCCAGCGGCGAACGGGTCGGCGATAAAGCGCTCGGCACTGAGCATCGGCTGACGGTGATAACCACGGGCGAGGCCCGGGCCGCCGATGTACAACTCGCCCACCGCGCCTTGCGGCAGCAGGTTCAAATGATCATCGAGCACGTACAGGCGACGGTCATCCAGACCTTGGCCGATGGGAATGCCGCGCCACGACACAGCGTCCGCCGTCAGTGCCGTGCAGTCATGAATCGTCGAGACCACCGTGGCTTCGGTCGGGCCGTAGGTATTGAGCAAACGCACATGGCCCAAACCGGCCTGTTGCCACAGACGCAAACCGTCCACCGCCATGGCCTCGCCACCAACGTGAATCTGGCGCAACGCACCGAAATCGGCCGGTGGATTAGCGGCGTATTCCTGCACCAGCCAATACCAGTACGCGGCCGGCAAATCGGCCAAGGTGATGCCGTGGTCGACTATCACTCGATGCAACGTCGCGCTGTCCCACAGCTGTGCATCGCGTAGCACCACGCCAGCGCCATGGCACAGTGGTGGAAAAAACTGCTCGACGAAACCATCGAAACTGCTGGTGGCGAACTGCAGGACGCGGTCACCTTCGCGCAGGTCGCTGTAACTGATGGCGCGGGCGATGAACTCACTCAGCGCACCGTGGCTGACCGCGACACCTTTCGGCCGCCCGGTGGAACCGGAGGTGTAGATCACGTAGGCGAGGTTTTGCGCTTCGACCGTCACCGACAGATTGTCGACGTCGTCACTGTCGGCCAGTTGCTCTAGGCACAGGCAATCGACACCGTCGAGGGGCGGCAGGCTGGCGAGGCTGACGCTGTCGGTCAGCAGCAGTTTCAGGCCGCTGTCATCCAGCACATGGCGCAGGCGTTCGGCCGGGGTTTGCGGATCCAGCGGCACATAGGCGCCGCCGGACTTGAGCACCGCCAGCAAAGCCACCGCCAGTTCCAGCGAGCGCCCTAACGCGACGCCGACCAGCACGTCAGGGCCGACACCCCGCGCACGCAACTGATGCGCCAGACGGTTGCTGCGGGTGTTCAACTCGGCATAGGTGAGTGACGGCAACGGTCCGGTCGCCAGAATCACCGCCGCTGCCTGCGGCGTGCGCACCACTTGCGCGTCGAACAGGGTTTGCACGCTGGCGAAATCAGGTTCCGACGCAGTGGCCTGAATCAGCTGTTTGCGCTCGGTATCTGCCAGCAGCGCGACGTCGCCGACGAATTGCTGCGGGTCGTGGCAGACGGACACAAGAATGTTGCGCCAATGCCCGGCCATTGCGGCGATGGTCGCGGCATCGAAGATATCGGTGGCGTAGGTGAAGGCGGCGAACAGTTGCTCGCCCTCCTCGCGGGTGTCGAGCATCAGGTCGCTGGTGGCCGCGTGTTGCCGACCGCTGCCGGCCAATTGCGCTTCGCTCAGATAGTCCACCTGCAAACCGGACTCAAGCTGCACGTGCTGCAAGTCAGTCACCAGCGGCTGGTGGTTGAACATCACCTGGAACAGCGGATTATGGCTCTGACTGCGCGCCGGTTGCAGGGCTTCGATCAGGGCGTCGAACGGTAGCTCCTGATGGACCTGGGCGCCGAGCGCAGCCTCGCGCAGGCGCTGCAACAGCTCGGCGAAGCGGGTTTGCGGGGTGACTTCGCTGCGCAGAATCTGCGTGTTGACGAAGAAGCCGATCAGGCCTTCGGTCTCGCTGCGGGTGCGGTTGGCAATCAGACCGCCGACGCGAATATCGGTCTGGCCACTGTAGCGATGCAGCAAGGTCTTGAACGCGGCCAGCAGTACCACGAACAGGGTCACGCCCTGACGCTGGGCAAGGCTTTTCAGTTCTTGGCGCAGCGCGGCATCAATCACCGTTTCCAGACGCGCGCCCTGATGACTCGATTGTGCCGGATAGGCGCGGTCGGTCGGCAATTCCAATACGGGATGCTCGTCGCCCAGCTGTGTGCGCCAGTAATCCAGTTGCCGCTCGCGCTCACCCGCCTCTAGCCAGCTGCGCTGCCACAGCGCGTAATCGCGGTAATGCACAATCAGCGCCGGCAACGACGGCTCACGCCCCGCAACGAGGGCGTCGTAGGTGCGCATGAACTCATCGATGAGAATGTTCATCGACCAGCCGTCGGCAATGATGTGGTGCAAGGTCAGCAGCAGCACGTGTTCCTGCTCGGCCAGACGCAACAGCCGCAGGCTCAACAGCGGGCCGTGTTCCAGGTCGAACGCTTGCGTGGCCTCGGCCATCATGTGCTGTTGCACCAGCGGCCAGCGCTGCGCCTCGGGCACGCGGCTCAAATCAGTGAGCGGTAGTTGCAATGCCTGCGGCTCGGCCACACGCTGGAAGGCACGTTCGCCGGCCTGACCGAAGGTGGTGCGCAGGCATTCGTGCCGCGCCACCAGCAGGCTGAACGCCTGCTCCAGGGCCTGCACCTGCAACGCGCCGTTCAGGCGTACCGCCATCGGCAGGTTATAGGCGGCACTTTGCGGGTCCAGCTGCCAGAGAAACCACATCCGCTGCTGCGCGTAAGACAGCCCATCGCGCTCGGCGACTCCCTCACAGGCCGTCATGGGCAGCTGCGCAAAATCAATGCCTTCGCGAGCCATACCGGCGAGAAACAAACGTCGTTTGTCCTGCGGCAATTCGATAAAACGGCGGGCTAGTTTCTGTGCGTCTGCGGCATTCATGCATGGGGTCCTTGCTGATCGGCGGCGTGACCAGGAGGCCCGGTCGTATCAACAAGAACGAATGACAAACGCAATGATTTAGCAACCCGGCGCAATACCGGCCCAGCGGCAACCTGCGCCAGACGCACGAATGCCGAAGTCGCTACAGGAACGGCTTCGGCATTTATTCAAGCAAACCACCGGATCGTTCAGCGCACGTCCATCGTATGCCCCTCGGCCATGGCGACAATAACTTTGCGCGGGCCTTCGAACGGGGAACGGGCGTGAGCCGACAACATGTTATCGAGCATCAGCACAGCGCCTTCCTGCCAGGCAAAGCTGATCGCGCACTCGTCGAGTACCGCGCGAATCTGAGCCAGGACTTCATCTTCGATAGGAGAGCCATCGCCGTAATAAACGTTACGCGGCAAGTCTTCTTCGTCGACGATGTCCAACAGGCTTTCACGCACCTCCGCTTGCAGGTTGGAAATGTGGAACAGATGCGCCTGATTGAACCAGACCATGTCCCCCGTCACCGGGTGGCTGGCCACTGCCTGGCAGGTTTGCCGGGTGCGCAACTCACCGTCGTCTTTCCATTCGCAGAGGATGCCGTGAGCTTTGCAGTAAGTTTCGACGATATCGCGGTCGTCGGTGTTGAACACATCTTCCCAGGCCACATCCAGCCCGTTGCCGAAGTTGCGCACATACATCAGGCCTTTGCTGACGAAGCGTTCACGAATGGCCACCGGAATACGCCGATAGACTTCGCGACTGTCGGCAATCGGTGTTTCGCCACCGGACTTCGCCGCGATCATGCTGTAGAACCAGATCTTCATCGGCCAGTCGCGGGAGTAGGCCTGCTCGTTGTGCAGCGGAATACTCTGGTGCGCCGGGTATTCGGTAGAGGTGTAAACCCCATGCGTCACGTTGGTGCGCGGCGTGGAACCGAACTCGTAATTCAACAGCGGATGACCGAAGCTGGCCGCGAACTGACGAAACGGCTCGGCCCCGTCCAGGCGAAATCCGCGGAACAGCAACCCACCGTCGCGCAACAAATGTTCGTCGACCAACACTTTCAATTCGTCGAACACCGCCAACAGGTCGGTGTCCGGATCGGTCGCTTCCACCAATAGCGGCAAGCGCCCCCGATGCGGCAACAGCGGCCGAACGGAAAATCCCACAGCAACAGCCATGACTGGCCTCCAGTAATCATTTGATAGGAGAGCCGCGCGTTAATACGCGGGCGCCACCGATTGCGCATGGCGCCGGTGATGGACTTCCAGATGGGTCTTGATCGTGCGGATGACCCGGGCCTCGTGTTCATGAATAAAGAAGTGCCCTCCGGTCATCATGTCCACCGAGAAACTGCCCTGGGTCTCTTTGCTCCAGCCAATCAATTGTTCGGTGGTCGCCCGGTCTTCCTTGCCACCCAATACGTGCACGGGGCAATTGAGCAGCGGTCGGTCGATCGGAGTGAAACGCCCGCACATCATGAAGTCGGCACGCAGTACCGGCAGCGTCAGGCTCATGAGTTCCTGATTGGCGAGCACTTCTTCGCTGGTGCCTTGAAAGGCGCGCAACTGCTCGATCAGTTCTTCGTCACTGCGCGGCTCGGCGAAACCTCGGTCGTAATCGCTGCGCATGCTTGGCGCCGCGGTTCCGGAAGCAAACAGCGCCACCGGCTCAGCAACGCCAAGTTCGCGAAAGGCGTGAGCCATTTCACAAGCCAGCAGTGCGCCGAGGCTATGCCCGAACAGCGCATAGGGGGCCTGCAAACCGGGTTTGTGCTCACGGGCCAGTTGCCGGGCAAGCTCACGCATATCGATTTGCAGGGGTTCGTCGTAACGGGCGCCGCGCCCGGGCAATTCCACCGGCTGCAGTTGCATCCACGACGGCAATTGGCGCCGCCAGCGGCTGTAAACCATAGCGCTGGCGCCCGAATAGGGCAGGCACAGCAGTGTCAGCTTTGTCACCGCGTTTACCTCAATGGGTTATCTGTAAAAGAGAACGTATGAGGCCTGACCGGAATTAGTCCGCGGATCGATCACTTCAAATGCCGGAAACTCTGCACCGCAGACACCAACACCACTGCCCCCGCCGCAATCGCCAGCCAGAATCCACTGCGAGCGCCGTAGGCATCCACTAGCCAACCCGACCCGGCGGCGCCCACCGCCACGCCAATACTCAAGCCGGTCACCAGCCAGGTCAGCCCTTCGGTGAGTTTGGCCGGTGGCACGATGCGCTCGATCAACGCCATCGCCACAATCAGCGTCGGCGAGAAGAACAGTCCGGCGACGAACACGGCCACCGACAAGCCAAAAATGTTGCTCGCCAACAACAGCGGCAAGGTCGTCACCGCCGTCGCCACGCCGCCGTATAAAAACAACCGAGGCAATGGCAGTTTCGAGCGCATGGCGCCAAAGGCGATACCGGCCAGGCACGAGCCGATGGCATACACCGACAGCACAATGCTCGCCGCCGCCGGTTGTCCCTGATGCTGAGCAAACGCGACGCTCACCACATCAATCACGCCGACGATGATGCCCATGGCGATCATCAATGCCAGCAGCCATTGAATGTCGGTCGAGCGAATGATCGAGGCATGATCCCCGGACGCATGCGGGTGCACGGGTGGCTCGGTGCTGCGCTGCGCTACAAATGCAGTCACGCCAATCGTCAGCGCCAGCAGCGCCGCCAACGGTCCGGCCTCGGGAAACACTGCAACGCACAACCCCACTGACAGCGGCGGGCCGACGATAAAACAGACCTCATCAAGCACCGACTCCAACGCATACGCCGTCTGCAATTGTGGCTGGCCACGATAGATTTCAGTCCAGCGCGCCCGCACCATCGCCGACATGCTCGGCATGCAACCGGCCAGCGCGGCGAAAATGAACAGCGTCCAGGTTGGTGCCTGCAGCCGTGTGCACAGCAGCAACATCAGCAGCGCCCCGCCGCCGATCAATGCCGAAATCGGCAGGACTTTGCCCTGGCCAAACCGATCGACCAGCCGTGAAACCTGCGGCGCGCAGAACGCCGTGGCCAGGGCAAACGTCGCCGCCACCGCACCGGCCAACGCGTACCCGCCGTACAACTGCGAAAGCATGGTGATCACGCCGATACCGGTCATGGAGATCGGCATGCGCGCGATCATCCCGGCGAGGACAAAATTCCGGGCGCCGGGGGCGGTGAACAATTCGCGGTAGGGGTTTGCCATCGGTCACAACCTCGTCAGGGGCGGCCAAGTTGCCATATGGATGAGGGGTGTGGAAGCGGGGAATTGTTGGTGGAATGTGAAGGGCCTAAAGATCAAAAGATCGCAGCGTGCCGCAGCTCCTACAGGTGAATGTGGTCATCTGTAGGAGCTGCGGCACGCTGCGATCTTTTGATCTTCTGGCTGAACTCTCAAGGCTGGCCGTCGGTCAGCTAAATAGGTCCTCACTCAAGGCGAAAATTCGCATGCAGATTTCCCTCGCCCGCCAGGTCGCACTCATTACCGGCGCCAGCTCCGGCATCGGCCACGCTGCCGCCAAAGCACTGGCCGCTGCGGGTGCAGCGGTGGTCATCAATTACAACCGTCAGGCCGAACCCGCCGAAGCCCTCGCCCGGCAAATCATCGCCGACGGTGGCCAGGCCATCGCGATTGGCGCGGACGTGTCGAAGGAAGATGAGGTCGAACGGCTATTCGCCCAGACCCTCGAAGCCTTTGGCTCGCTGGACATTCTGGTGGCCAATTCCGGACTGCAAAAAGACGCCGCAGCGGTGGACATGACGCTGGATGACTGGAACGCAGTGATCGGCGTCAACCTCACCGGCCAGTTCCTCTGCGCCCGCGCTGCACTGCGGATTTTCAATCGCCAGGGCGTTCGCGAAGGCGTGTCACGGGCTGCCGGCAAGATCATTCACATGAGCTCTGTACACCAACGCATTCCGTGGGCCGGGCATGTCAATTACGCCGCGTCCAAGGGCGGTGTTGATCAGTTGATGCAGACTCTGGCTCAGGAAGTCAGCCATCAGCGCATTCGCATCAACGGCATCGCGCCGGGGGCGATTCGTACGGCTATTAATGAAGAAGCCACCGAAGGTGCAGCGGGTGAAAAGCTGCTTGAGCTGATTCCCTATGGGCGTATCGGCGACGTCGATGACGTCGCCAACGCCGTGGTTTTCCTTGCCTCCGACGCCGCTGATTACATCGTCGGCACCACCCTGTTCATCGACGGCGGCATGAGCCTCTATCCGGAGTTTCGCGGCAATGGCTGAGCATCATCAAGAACAACAAAGCCCGATCGACGCGCACGGCATCATCGGCGACATGCGCAGTGCAGCGCTGGTCAACGACAAGGGCAGCGTGGATTTTTTCTGCTGGCCGGAATTCGACAGTCCGTCGATTTTCTGTTCGTTGCTGGACACACCCGACGCGGGGATTTTCCAGCTTGCGCCGGACTTGCCCGATGCGCGACGTGAGCAGATTTACCTGCCGGACACCAACGTTCTGCAAACCCGCTGGCTCAGCGAATTTGCCGTGGTGGAAATCACCGACATGCTGCCAGTGGGCGATAGCGAAGATGACCTGCCACTGCTGATGCGCCGCGTGCGCGTGGTCAGCGGCGAAGCGACGTTCCATATGCGCTGCGCCGTGCGCCACGACTACGCCCGCGCCGACACCCGCGGGCAGGCCGATCAGAAGGACGTGCTGTTCAGCGCAACCGGCCAACCGACACTGCGTCTGGCGTCGGATCAGCCGATGCAGGTTGACGCAAATGCAGCCGTCGCCCACTTCACGCTGACACAGAACCAGACCGCCGCTTTCATGCTCGGCGCGACCGATGACCCGCGTTTCGTCGAGGGCGCCGGCGATTTCTGCATGGAGCGCACGCTGAAGTTCTGGCGTGACTGGATCGGCCAGTCGACTTACCGCGGACGCTGGCGCGAAATGGTCAACCGCTCGGCGCTCGCGCTCAAGCTGCTGACCTCACGCAAACACGGCGCGATCCTCGCGGCCGCCACTTTCGGCCTGCCGGAAACCCCGGGCGGTGAACGCAACTGGGATTACCGCTACACCTGGATCCGCGACGCCTCGTTTACCGTTTACGCATTCATGCGCCTGGGGTTCGTCAGCGAAGCCAATGCCTACATGCGCTGGCTACGCGGACGGGTCAGCGATTGCAACTGCCAGCCGATGAAACTGAACATTCTGTATGCCATCGACGGCCGCCAGGAACTGCCGGAAACCGAGCTTGCGCATCTGTCGGGGCACGGCGGCGCGAAACCGGTGCGCATCGGCAACGGTGCGTATGACCAGATTCAGCTGGATATCTTCGGCGAATTGATGGACGCGGTGTATCTGGTCAACAAGTACGGCGACGCCATTTCCCACGAAGGCTGGAAACATGTGCGCGAAGTTGTCGATCAGGTGTGTGAGACATGGCAGACCAAGGATGTAGGCATTTGGGAAATGCGCGGTGAGCAGCATCACTTTTTGCACTCACGGCTGATGTGCTGGGTGGCGCTGGACCGAGCGATTCGCCTCGCCTCGAAACGTTCATTGCCAGCGCCGTTTGCCCAATGGGACCAGACCCGTCAGGCGATCTACGCCGACATCTGGGACAACTTCTGGGATGAAGAACGCGGGCATTTCGTCCAGTACAAGGGCGGCACCGCACTCGACGGTTCCATGCTGTTGATGCCGCTGGTGCGTTTCGTCAGCGCCAAGGATCCACGCTGGTTATCGACCCTTGAGGCCATCGAAAAGAGTTTGGTGCGCGATGGCATGGTTTATCGCTATCGCAACGAAGAGGCGGGCATTGATGGCCTGGCCGGCACCGAAGGCGCATTCGCCGCGTGTTCGTTCTGGTACGTCGAATGCCTGGCCCGCGCCGGCCAGGTGGAAAAGGCCCATCTGGAATTCGAACAGTTGCTGCGATACGCCAATCCGCTGGGGCTGTACGCCGAAGAATTCGACAGCCATGGACGGCATCTGGGCAATACACCGCAAGCGCTGACACATCTGGCATTGATCAGTGCGGCGAGTTTTCTCGATCGACGTTTGAGTGGGGAAAAGAGTGAATGGCAACCGTAAAAGTCGCCGGAGTCTGTCGGAAACTTCCCTGAAAAAACCTTCTCTGTAGGACGCAAGCCTGCGCCTGAAGCAGCAAACCCCAGTCCCTCCAGCGAGGGACTACAAACTCGTAACAATTGTTGACCCTTCCCTCCCCTGCCACTCGCACTTACACCCCGAAATACCTTGTTGCCAGCTGTTACATCCGCCCCTACCATCCACCGCAACGGGCACAGCGGAGCTGTCCAACAAAACCCGAATTCAAGGAAGCAGAATGTCCCAGCACGTCCAGCGCAACATCGACAGCGCCCTGCGCACCGGCCTGAGCCGCACCCAGCTCTGGGAAGCCGCCGATAAAGGCCTGATCAAATGCTGGGAAATCGGCCGCCAGCGCGCCGCCCGTTTCCCCGACCTCGCCCAACGCTGCCTCGCCAACGAACTGCCCGTCCTCGGCTGGAAAGGTGGCGTTAGCCGCAGCCTGAAGAAGAATGAAAAATACGGCTCACTGAAATACCTCGCGCAGTGGCAAGGGTTGCGTGGAGAAGATCTGGATATCGATTTGGCTGAGGAGCGTTCGCTGACGTGTTCGCGGACGAAAATGGTGGTGACGTTCACGCCGGATCGGACGAAGTATTTTAATCAGGTGGCGGAAGTTGAGGCCTGAATGATTTGCGGCGAGGAAGCTCGCTCCCTCGGCGCAGGTTCAGCTTCGCGCGACAACTTCAGTGCTGATTGTTGCAGCGTTAACCGAAAACCGCTCCCGATACGCCTGCGGCGTCACCCCAATCGCCCGCAGAAAACTACGACGCAATGTCTCCTCACTGCCAAACCCGCAATTTGCCGCGATGCGTTTTACAGGGAGCCCGGTATCGCTGAGCAAACGCCGAGCCGTTTCGACGCGGATCAGTTCGATCGCACGCGCCGGGGTCTGGCCGGTGTCGGCGCGGTAGTGGCGGACGAAGCTGCGTTCGCTCATGCCGGCCTGTTCGGCGAGGGTCGGCACACCGAGGTCGCAGGTCAGGTTTTCGGCAATCCATGCGTGCAGGTCATCAAAACGATTGCCCTGGTTTTGCAGCGACAAGGTCACGCTGAACTGTGACTGCCCGCCCGGGCGCTTGAGGAACACCACCAGATGTCGGGCGACGTCCAGCGCAATATCGCTGCCAAGGTCTTCCTCGACCATCGCCAGAGCCAGATCGATGCCGGCGGTGACGCCCGCCGAGGTCCAGACCGGGCCGTCGTTGATGAAGATCGGATTGGCCTCGACCTGCAACTTCGGATGCTGCTGCGCCAGTTGCTCGCAACGCGTCCAGTGAGTGACGACGCGCCGACCATCGAGCCAGCCGCTGGCCGCCAACAGAAACGCGCCGGTACACACCGAAGCCACGCGCCGGCATTTCGCCGCGTGTTTGCGCACCCAATCCACCAGCGGCCTATCCTCCGCCGCCGGATAAATGCCCCAGCCACCTGCGATGATCAGCGTGTCGCTGGCCTCCAACGGCAGCGGTTCGGCGAGCACCGCCAGCCCCGCCGACGACATCACCGCCCCGCCCTCGCTGGCAATGACCGTCGGCGCATATGGAACAGGCAGGCCGCGTTGACGGCAAAGGTCATTGGCTGAGGCAAACACTTGCAACGGGCCGGTGACGTCGAGGATCTGCATGTTGGCAAACGCGAGTACGTGGATGGCTTTGGGCATTTGGCGTAATTCGTGGGGTGATTGGCGTATGCGCCAGAACGTACGCGCCTACAGTGAAGCCGTCCACCCCCCTAATGGAGAAAAACACCATGACGTTGCAGATCGGCTTTCTGTTGTTTCCGCAGGTACAGCAACTCGACCTGACCGGCCCATATGACGTGCTCGCCTCGCTGCCGGGCGTGAAGGTGCACCTGATCTGGAAAGACCTGATGCCGATCACCGCCAGCACCGGGCTGCTGCTGAAACCGACCACCACATTCGAGGACTGTCCGGATCTGGATGTGATCTGTGTGCCCGGTGGCGCTGGCGTCGGGCCGTTGATGGAGGATGAGCAGACGCTGTCCTTCATCAAACGCCAGGCCGCGCAAGCGCGTTACGTGACCTCGGTGTGCACCGGCTCGCTGGTGCTCGGCGCGGCGGGTCTGCTGCAAGGCAAACGCGCGACGACACACTGGGCTTATCACGATTTGCTGCCGACGCTGGGGGCGATTGCAGTGAAGGATCGAGTAGTGCGTGACGGCAATCTGTTCACCGGCGGCGGGATTACGGCCGGGATTGATTTTGCCTTGGTGCTGGCGGCTGAACTGGTTGATGCCGACACGGCGCAGTTGGTGCAACTGCAGCTTGAGTATGCTCCGGCGCCGCCATTTAACTCGGGTTCGCCGGATTCAGCGCCGAGTGTAATCGTCGACGAGGCCCGGTTGCGTGCGGCGCCATCGTTGAAACTGCGCACGGAAATTACCGCGCGTGCTGCGGCGAAACTCAACCTGCGCTGAACCTTCAGCCAAGTCCTGATGGAATAAAAATCCCCTGTGGGAGCGAGCCTGCTCGCGAATGCGGTGTATCAGTCGATACATCTATTGCCTGTCACACCGCATTCGCGAGCAGGCTCGCTCCCACATTGGGATTTGTGTTTGGCCACCGATATTGGTGTTGTACCGACTTCCCGCCTCACCTTTACTTGTCCCC